>JBCCYT010000060.1:0-22745 GCA_039188975.1 Actinomycetota bacterium | reverse complement strand
GCACCATCTGGTGGTCTCACCGACGGAACCCTCCGAACCATCACGGGCCGGGGGGTTTCTTCGTTTTCGGCGCACGCAGCGTCGCCCACCACTCCGGCTGCCGCAGATCGTTCCAGAAGCCTCTGGCAGAAGGGGTGCGACATGTGTCACGCTGGAAGCGCTCTTCGATGGAACGAGTTCATGGGTTGGATGGAACGGCGTCCCCGCGACGTCAACGAACAGGTGCTGGAATTCGCAAAGACCGGTCGACTCGTCGATCTTGATCCGCGCGAGGCCGTGCATGCCGCCGACAAAGCATCGACGGTGTTCGCCATGGTGCTCTCCTCGGCCGCGACTGGCGTTGGTGCAACGTTGCTCGTGATCGCAGCCGTGACCGAATCGCTGATGGCAGCGCTCGTCGGCTTCTCGGTCATCGCCGTCAGCCTTGCGTTGCTCTTGCCGTCGATTCGGCTCGTCCGGCTGCACACCCCGAGCACGGCCGTGACAATGAAGCCAGGCGCCGTGTTGCCCCCCGAACTCGTTCGCGAGGGGAACTGGATTTACCGGGCCGGTGCCTGGAACCGAGTGGAACAGATCGGCCGAGATGGCACCGGCATCACGTCGGCGTTGCTCAGCAGCGGCGAGGTCATCGATCTCACCTCACCGGTCACCATCGCTGGTGGCGAGTTTCGGCCTGGTGTCGATCCGGTTGGCGCCCTGCGCGACTAGCGCTCAGCTGTCGGCGTCCGGCCGCAGAAACCAGTCCCGGCTCGGATCGGTGTCGTCATCGCCGTTGAGAAACGACTGAAACCGTTCGTCTTCTTCGGTTTCGTCGGCAAGCGCTGAAGCCAACTGATCCGGGGAGGTCTGCTCGATCAGGCGCGAGGCCCGAGCGCCGAACAATCCCCCGTCTTCCGCCGAGGGTTCGGGGGCGAGCGGCTCGACCGACTCGTCGACCGCATTGCGAGACCGAGAGAAGAGACCGCCCATGCTTCGTCGGCTGGATACGTCACCGTCGTCCTCGGCGACGACCGGTACGCCTGCGAACTCCGAAGGTGGTGGGCCCGACGGTCCTGGAGCGATCATGTCGACAAAGCTCGGTGTCGGCGCCGGTTCGGCGACGGGCGCGGCCGGCGGATCATGCGGCGCGGCGGCATTGGCCGCGGCGGCTGCTTCGAATGCGTCGAACACCGACGGGGGTGCGGGGAACGGTTCTGCGCCAGGTCCGGCGGGCGCGAACAGGGGCTCACCGGTCTCGCCGGAAGTCGCGATCGGGGCCGGTGCCGGCCGCTCGAAGATCGAGGCCTCGGCGACCGAGGCCTCCGACGGCGGTGGCAGGGGAACGGTCAGCGGGTTGCTCGGGGCCGCAGGCGCAGCAGCGGCCTCGCTGGACGGCACAAACGGCGCTGGCGCGGCGAAGCCAGGTGCGGGCCGTGGCTCGGTCGGCGCGGGCTCAGCTGGCGCGGGCGGCATCGGCGGATCACCGGCGATCTCGGCTGCGACATCGGCCGCGAAGGCGACATCGACAGCGGCGGCCGAGCGGCCGATCGCGGGCTTTGCGAGTTCGTCGATCGCGGTGACGGCTGCGAGCGGCGGCTCGGTCGTCATGAACGACACCATTGACTCGGCGAGTTCCTGGACCCGCCGCTTGAGTTCTTCGTGGTAGCTCTCGAGCGCGCCTCGCTCACTCTCGAGCGCGGTCCGAACATCGGACAACCGTTCGACCTCGTCGGCGACCCTGGCTCGTTCTGCGTTGATCTGCTGGGCCGCCGATGCCTTGATCTGTTCGGCTTCCTGACGGGCGGCGACGGTGCGCTGTTGCTGGTTGTGGGCCTCGACTTTGAGCGCTTCGGTGTGGGCCTCGACTTGCTCGGCAACTCGGGTTGCTTCGTCCCGTCGGGCCTCGGCGGCGGCGGTCACCTCCGTCGCCATCTCGTCGACCTCTCGGCGAGCATCGGCCATGGCCTGGTCAACGGTCGATGCGGCCATCGCCAAGAACCGGGCCGCGGTCTCGGCCGGTTCCGCCGCGCCCTTCACGACCGCGAGTTCCGCGGTCAGTCGAGCGACCTCGACTTCGAGTTCTCGCTCTCGCATCGAGCCCATGTTTTTGTCGGCTGTGTTGGCGTCCACGGCCCTGACCTCCACGTCACCGCATCTTCACGGCGGCAAACCTCATCTCTCCATCGGCACCAATTGCGCCGTTGTTGAGGACTGAGGGTGGTCGAGCCGGCGGGCTACGATCCGCCGGTGTCTCGCAGCGACTCGCCCCTCGTCTGGTACGCCTCGTATGGCTCGAACTGTTCACGAGATCGATTCCTCGTGTACCTGCGGGGCGGGCGAGCCGCCGGTTCGCAACGCGATCAGCCCGGCGCCCGAAACGCCGCCGACCCACTCGATGACGGGCCGGTCCACTTCACGAACGGAATCTGCTTCTCGGGCCACGCTCGCAGCTGGGGTGGGGCCCCGGCGTTCCTCGAACATCGCCCGGCGGTGGGGGTTGGCGCGCTCGGGCGGCGGTACTTGATCACCAGCGATCAGTTCGGCGATGTTCTCGCACAGGAAAGCGGCCGCGACTTCGACACGATCGCGCTGCCCGACCTGGCGACGATCGAAGGGGGAACACGAACCGTGATCGGCGATGGCTTCTACGACGCGCTCGTCGCCCTCGACCCAATCGACGGGGTGCCGTGCGTGTCGTTCACCTCGCCGGAACCGCCCGAGCACCGCGAACCAGCTCCCCCGAGTGAGGCCTACCTGCGGACGATCGTCCGAGGCCTCGCCGACATCCACGACCTCTCGCCCGGCGACATCGCAGACCACACGCTCGCGGCATCCGGGATGCAACCAACCTGGGACCGAGAACGGGTCATGGGGCTGTTGGTCTGAGCGGCGGCCATCGGTACGTCTCCGGATGGGCCGATATCCCCAAAATTGGGCCATATGACTCATCCGTCACGGGTAAGTCGGCCCCTACCTTCTGCCGTGGTGGGAACCAGTCACTGGTTCTGGATCGTTGGAGGACCTATGAGCCTTTCGGATGCGTTGCGCGTGGCCGCTCTCGAGCGAGCCCAACGGAGTGGACAAGAAATCGACGGTGTGGTGCTCGAACCGGACGGGGTCATCGACCTTCGAGCGATGGCGCGCGACGCCGGGCGCGACATCGACCACCACACGATCAAACTGCCGATCCTCGACGGCTGCGCCGAACTCGACGTTCGCCGCCCCCGAGTAACCATCGGTGAAACGCTGACCCGTCGAGCGCGGCGTGGCCCCACGGCGAACATCACGGTCGACCTCACGACCGCTGAGCCGGTGGTCGACATGACGGCGCCGGGAGACACCATGCCGCGACGTCACCCGATCGACCTGTTCGGGCCCGGAGAGGCGTGCGGCCACTGCGGCTCAGTGGGACATCGCGATCTGCTCGACCGATCCAGCGGCCGCCAGTACTTCAGCTGTGACGACTGCGGCCACATGTGGCACCGCGACAGCGAGGACGCCTAGCCGCCAAACAGCATCATCCACTGGTCTTTGGTCTGCGGCCGAAAGACGATGTTGTGATGACGGGTGTGTCCCATCGTCGCGGTTGGCTCCGCGGAGTACTGATGGCCGGGACACAGGATCGTGTCGTCGCTCACCCGACTCAGCCGGCCGGTGAGTGATTCATACATCTGTTCAGGGTCAGAGCCGGGAAGGTCAGTGCGGCCACACCCATCGAGAAAGAGCGTGTCGCCGGCGACGAGACGACCATCGACGAGGAAGCACTGACTACCGGGGGTGTGACCCGGCGTGTGAATGAGCTCGATTTCGACATCGCCGACTCGGACGATGTCGCCGCTCGCGTGCTCGACGAGCGACTCGCCGGTGACCCCGGTGACCTTGCGGACGTACTCGGCTTCATCGGCTTGGATGTGGATCGGCACGTCGACCCGGTCGAGCAGCGCCGCGATGCCTTCGAGTTCGAAACCCATCATGGAGCCACCGACATGGTCGGGGTGGTAGTGGGTGGCGAGCACGCCCGTGCATCGCATGCCGTCGGCCTCGAGGGTGTCCACCAGACCGTTGACGTCGTAGGCCGGATCGACGAGCACCGCCTCACCGGTTTCTCGATCACCGATCGCGTAGACGAAGTTCACCATCTGGCGAGCGATCGGATCGGCCTGGGCGAAGTCGCGGCCGGACAGCAGCTGGCGGAAGTAGAAGCGATCGCGCATGCGCCCATCGTAGGGCCCGACACCGCTCAGCTCGAAGCGAGCTGGGCGCGAAAGAACGCTCGGAGACCCGACTGGTAGGAGACGAGGAACGAGGCGTAGCGCTGCCGAAGGCGGGTTGCGGGCCAGCCATCGGGTTCGAGTTCGACAGGGATGAGCGGGTCGGTCACGAGATGGCGAAGCGCCGTCGCCGCGAGCACGAAGCCAGGGGCCAGCTCCCCGGCCAGCGCCGGGCCCGATTCGTCGAGTTCGGCCACTAACTCCTCGGCCCGTTCCGCCCAACCGGCCAGGTCGTGCAGCTGGGCGAGAAGAACCGCGGGGTCGCCCTGGGGCGACGCGACGTACGCGTCGGTCTGGGCGGCCACGACCTGCCGGGCGGCCGGGAGTCGATCCGATGCGAGATTCGCAGGTCGCATCCACACCCCATCGCGCCGCTCCCAGAGACCGAGGTGGGCGCATGCTCGGCGCAAGGCGCTGCGGTCAGCAGACGGGCGGGCGCCGGGCGAGACGACGTGGAGTTCCCAGGTGCCGTCCCATGGATGGGTTGCCGGTCGCAAGCCGGCCTCTTGACGGCGATGACGTTCGAGCAATGCGCCATCGAGTTCGTACTCACCGCCGGTCAGGTGGCGCAGCTCGCCCCGATCGACCATGCGCGAAAGGGCGGTGCGAGTGGTGCCGGGCTGGATGCCGAACTCGCCGGCGAACGCAACGAGCAGCCGGGCGGGGAGCCGAGGGGGGACCGTGCCGAGCAGGGTCGACGCCACCACGCTGCGGGCTGAGAGGTCACCAGCGTGGGGCCCGGCCCGACCGGACACGTCAGCGGGCAAGGGTACGAAAGAAGGACCAGTAGCCCGAGTAGGTGATGTCGGTGACGATGTAGCCGTCTTCCTCCAGCGCCTGATGGAGCTTGTGCAGGTTGCTCATCGGAATGCCGGAGTCGACGTGGTGAGCGAGGTGATAACCGATGCCTTGGCTGAGAAACACGTGTTTGGCCAAGAAGCCCTGCTGGATGTTGTGGGTCGTGAGCCGGCGATCCTTCGAGCGGGTCATACCGCCGTGCTCAGCGAGGGCGCGAAGCCGGTTGAAAACTCGGAAGTAGGTACCCCAAGGCAGGAGCCAGAAAAACACGTAGAAGAGCGGTTGCCCCAGTGCCGCGAAGATCGAGAACACGAACAGCTGCCCGCTCAGATACCGCGTCGCCCGGATCCGACGTCCGGACCGGAACAGGCCTTTGAATGCAGGCTTCAGGTTCTTGTAGCCGGAGATCCCGACGGCGTCGCGGACGAGTTTGCGTCGCATCGATGCTTTCGAGATGGGGTACTGGGCGTAGAGCAAGAAGTCGGGTTCCTTCTCGCCGAATTCATCGCGGTGATGCTGGGTGTGGGCGATGCGGTAGCCGTTGCCGCCATCGCCGAAGACAAGCCAGCCGATCAGCTTCTCGCCGATCCAATCGTTCCAGCGCTTCTTGGTGAACAGCAACCGGTGAGCGGCTTCATGGTTGAGGGTGAGGACCCGCTGGAACCACGAACCCATCGCAACGAAGACGAATGCGTACACCGGGGTTGCCGCCCACAGTGGCCACCCGCCGGCGAGCACCGCGAGCGCGCTGTACGCAAACGGAAGGGCCAGCGTGAAGACGACATGCGCGGCATTGGCGACGTTTGGAATCCGACGCAGTTCGGCCCGGAACTCTGGTCGCGGTCGACCGTCGGGCCGAAGGCGGTCGCTCCCGGCGAACGGCACGAGCACATCGGCGTCCGGCGCGAGCCCGCCCGTGAAACGAGCGACCTTCTCCTCGTGTGACATCTCGGGCGACAGTGTCGTGGCCATCGACGACGGCCCCGTCGAACTGAACGTCTCGGTCATCCCCTGATGTTACAGACGGAGGAACACTTGTTGCAATTGGTGTAAGGCCATCAGTCGGGCTGGGTCACGACCTCCCGGGAGTGCGACTCGACGTGAGAGTCGCGCGGCAACCCCTGGGTGCAGGTGCCCTGCCGGGCCCGAGATCCTTCGATCCGGTCCGGCTCGCCCCCAACCCGGCGCACACCGACCAGCAACGGCAACGCCAACAGGGTCAGGACCCCACCGGTCACATAGCCCGCCGCAAAACCCCGACTGTCGGCCAATCGACCAAGCGCAAGCTGTCCACCGGTGCCACCGATCGAGGCGACCATGGCATCGAAACTGATGACGGTCGCTCGCTGTTCGGTAGGGGCGACATGGTGGACATACGCCTGCCGCACCGGCGTGATGACCCCCATCGAGGTCGTCACCAGCAAGAAGCATGCGACCGCAACAAAGAAGTCGCTGGTGATCCCCATGCCGATGAGCCCGACCGTCGTTGCGAGCGAACCACCGAGAATGATCGTCGACCGCCGGCGACATCGCCGCGTGAGCAGCTCGACGAGCTGGTTGCCGCCGATCATGGAGATCGACATGAGTGCGGTGATCACACCGACCACCCAGATCTGATCGCTCTCGAGCAGCTCGAGGAGATAGGGCTGCATCGCATAGAACGCATAGCTCATGAACGCACCCCGGATGAGCCCCGACAGCATCAACAGCCGCATGCCGGGATGGCGCCAGCCAAACGTGACACCGACCTGGGTCTGATTGCGAAGCTCCGCGCCGATGTTGGCCAACTCGAGGGGCCGCGGCGCAAAACCGAGGTCGAACATGTTGCGAAACGCAAGGCCGAACAAGCCGGCCAGCAGCAGGCCCCGCACGACGAACGGCACCGACAAGTCGAGCTGCCCGAGGAAGCCGCCGGCGGTGGTTCCGGTGAGCATGGCGACGCCCGTGACCTGGGCCGCACGAGCGAAGATGTGATCGAGCTCACCCGACTCTCCGACCGAGCGCAGGGCGTCGACCAACCACGCCTCGAGCGCACCCGAGTAGAACGTGAAGCCGAGCCCCATGAAGACCGAGACAAGACCAAACGCCCACGGCCCCGATTCGGTCTCGGCACAAATCAGATAGAGGATCGTGGTCACGGCGAGCACGGCGATGGCGAGCAGGTAGCTGGTCCGCCGACCCAACGTGTCGGCAATCACCCCGGTCGGGATCTCGAAGATCACCATGCCTGCAGAAAAAACGGCATTGACGAAGAAGACCGCCTGGACCGACAGACCGGCGTCGAGCAGGAACAAGGTGTTGACGCCCCAGATGAGCGATGCCGCCAAGGTGTAGAGCCCGGCCAGCCAGTAGTAGCGGCGAATGATGTCGGCCCCGGTCATCGGCTGACCCTGACACCTCTGACAGCTTCATGCCAGCAAGCGCCTCCACACTGGCCAAATGTCACACCTTCAGATAGCGTCCTGCCTCGGCTGTAAGCGTTTACAGCCCGTGCGGTCCCCCAGCGACCGTATTGTCCATACCCGGAGGGAAAACCAATGAAGAGCACCTTGCTGAAGCTGCTCGCCGCGTTGTTCACCCTGTCTCTCGTTGCGGCCGCGTGCGGCTCGGACGACGACACGGCGGATGTCGACACCGGCGACGCGGAAGCTCTTGCTGAAGCCGAGGCGGCACTTGCCGACGCCGAGGCTGCCGTTGAGGCCGCCGAGGCCGACGCTGCTGCCGCAGAGGAAGCCGCGGCCGAGGCCGAGGCCGCCGCCGCTGAGGCCGAAGCCGCAGCTGCCGGCGAAGAAGTCAACCCGTTGGCGGGCACCGCCGTTCGCATCACCGGCCCGGTCCGGTCGCCGAACGAGGTCGCGGGCCTGCAGGGCGCACTCGACATCTTCGCTGAAGCAAACGGCATGACGATCTTCTACGTCGGCTCTGCTGACTGGGAGTCGGAGATCAACGTGCAGATCGAAGCTGGCACCCCGCCTGACATTTCGATCTTCCCGCAGCCCGGCAAGCTTGCCGACTTCGCCCGTGACGGGTTCGTCGTGCCGCTGCCCGACGACGTCACCACCTCGGTCAGCGAGCACTGGTCTGACGGCGCGATGGGCTTCGGCAACGTCGACGGCGTCCAGTACGGCGTGCCCGACAAGACCGACCTCAAGTCGATCGTCTGGTACCAGCCGGCCCGCTTCGAGGCTGCTGGCTACGAAGTTCCGACCACCCTTGACGGTCTCTGGGAGCTCAGCAACCAGATGATCGCCGACGGCAACACCCCGTGGTGTGTCGGCATCGAGTCCGGCACCGCCACCGGTTGGTCCTTCACCGACTGGGTCGAGGACGTCATGCTTCGTCGTCACAGCGGCGAGACCTACGACGCGTGGACCAGCGGCGACCTCGACTTCGCCAGCGACGAGGTTTCCGGCGTCATGCAGGAAGTCCTCGACATCTGGAACACCCCGGGCATGGTCTTCGCCCAGGGCGGCACCATTGCGTCGACCTCGTTCCGTGACAACGGCGAGCCGCTGATCAACGGCGACTGCTTCATGCACCGTCAGGCTTCGTTCTTCTCGGCGTTCTTCCCCGACGGCACCCCCGTCCAGGACGGCTCCGAGGGCGCGATCGACGTCTTCCAGTTCCCGCAGGGTGACACCGATCCTCCGATCGTTCTCACCGCCGGCACCCTGGTTGGCGCCTTCAACGATGACCCGGCCGTCATGGCCGTCATGGAGTACTTCGGTTCGCCGGAGTTCGCCAACGCTCGTCAGCAGATCCAGAAGGACGCCCTTGGTGGCGGCGATGTCCTCTCGGGCTTCAACACCGCCAACCTGAACGTCGACCGTTCGCTGTGGAACCCGCTGGAGCAGAGCTTCCTCGAGATCATGGCAACCAACGACGTGCGTTTCGACGGCTCGGACCTGATGCCGGCCGACGTCGGCGCCGGCACCTTCTGGACCGAAGGCACCGCCCTGGTCAACGGCGAAAAGACCGTTGCCGAGGCTGCGGCCGCCATCGACGCCAGCTGGCCGGAGTAATCCGCTGCGACCCATGAGGTCGCAGCCGGTGGGCACCGCCCACACAGCAAATCATCACTGATGCGCAGTTGAGGGCGGCGGTCGAGTCGGCCGCCGCCCTCAGCACCTTTTCAATCGAAACCGACGACGGGGGGAATCGGACATGACCGCAGTTGCCGAAGAATCGGCGACCGAAGAAGACGACAACGGGGGCCGTCGCTTCTCGCTTGACGCTGGCATACGCGGCACGGTGCTCACGAGCCTGCTGCTGCTCCTCATCTTCGCGTCGTATCAGATCGGACAGCTCGGGCGGCTGTACTCGATCACCTGGAAGATCGTTGCTGTCGTGACGATCAGCGCCGCCGTCTTCGCCGGCGCCAACGTGCTCGTCTCCCAAGCCCGGCGCAACTGGGCGACGTATCGCGCACTCGCCGGTGGTCTGCTCGGCCTGGCTGGCTTCGGCCTGCTGCGCGGCAATCGCTCGGTCGGGACCTTGATCTCTGACCCCGAGTATCTGTTGGTCACCGATGACGGCTCGACGATCGCCGTCACCGACCAGGGCCAGATCGATGCCATTTCCGCCGCCGCGCTGCCTCAGTTCCTCGAATACGGCAACGGGTTCCTCGGACTCGTCGAGTGGCCCATCCTCGGCGCCATCCTCGGCGCGATCGCCGGGTTCACCAGCGGCCACGCCAACCGAGTGGTCCGCCTCGCCGTCCCGACCGGGATCGGCGTCTTCGCCGGCTGGCTGATCAGCGCCAACCTGCTCTTCCGCAACCGGCCCGATGCATCCCTGCTCACGATCATTGTCGTGGCGATCATCGGTGCTGCCCTGCTCGCCGGGGTGTCGTACCTCTTCGGCAAGCACGAGGTCTTGATCGAGCGAGCGCTGATGGGCGCCGCGATCGGCGCGCTCGTCGGAGGCTGGTTCGTGCCCGATCTCGGTACCGGCTCGTCCACCACCGCGCTGTTCGCGTGTGTCATTCCGCTGGCGCTGTTGGGCGTGCGGTTCGGCTGGCCCCAGGATCGCACGAGCAACGGCCTCGCGTCGTTTGACCGGCGCGCTCGGGCCGTGATCTTCCTCGGACCGGCCCTCACGTTCTTGTCGGTCAACCTGGTCGTGCCGGCCATTCGGACGATCTACACGTCGTTCCTCGATCGCGACAGTGAGGACTTCGTCGGTCTCGACAACTACTCCGAGCTGGTCAGCTCGGAGAACTTCCTCGATTGGCGCCAATGGGAGCGCGACACCCCGATCGAGATCTTCGGCTTCCAGCTGACCGACATCCCGCTCATCGGTGGCGCGATCGGTGACCTCGCAGTGTTGAGCAGCAGCCTCACCTGGATCGGCCTGTTCTTGATCATCGCCGGCTTCGGCATGGCGTACTCGATCAACCGCACCCGCAACGGCACCAGCGGCTTCGAGCACTCGCCCACCACTCGGGGCTCCATGCTGCTCGGGGGTTTCTTGTTGGCGTTCGCCTTCTTCACCGTGATTCGCGGCACCTTCTCGAACACGATCTGGTGGATGTTCACCGTCACGATCGTGGCAACCGGGCTCGGTCTGGCCATGGCGGTGCTGTCGCAGCGAGCGGGCCGTTGGGAAAACGTCGCCAAGTCGCTCGTGTTCATGCCGATGGCGATCTCGATGGTCGGCGCCTCGGTGATCTGGCGTTTCCAGTACGCCCCGAAGAACATCAGCGGCAAGCAGACCGGCGCCCTCAACGCCATCTGGGTGGAGTTGGGCAATCTCAGCCAAGCCGGCGTCGACGGCTCGGACTATCCGGCGTGGCCCCGCTACCTCGTGCTGTTGGTCCTTGGCGCGATCCTTGCCCGTGTCGGCTTCAAGATCGTCGGCGCCTGGCAACGCGGCGAGTCCTTCGCCGGCTCGGGTATCGCCGCCATCTTGGTCGGCTACCTGTTCGTCGAGCTCTTTCGCCGCAGCCTCGGCGGCTTCGAGATCCTCGACGACAACTCAGTCCAGGCGCAGACGATCGCCTTCCGTGAAGAAGTCCGGCCGTTCAACAACGTCTATTTGATGTTCATCCTCATCTGGATCCAGACCGGCTTCGCCATGGTGATCCTCTCGGCCGCCATCAAGGCGGTGCCCGAGGAGTTACTCGAAGCGGCACGAATAGACGGGGCCTCAGAATCCGAACAGTTCTTCAATGTCACCTTGCCCCAGATCCTTCCCACCGTCGGGGTCGTGCTCACCACGATCCTGGTGGCGGTCGCCAAGGTCTTCGACATCGTGCGAGTGAGCACGGGCGGCAACTTCGGCACCAACGTGTTGGCCCATGACTTCATCACCGAGTCGTTCCAGTTCCTCAACCGAGGTGTCGGGTCCGCCATCGCGGTGGTGATCTTGCTGATCGTCGCTCCCGTCTTGATCTTCAACGTCTACAACATGCAAAGGGCGGAATCGTGAGCACCGACACCAAGCCCGGCGCCATGGGTACTGACAACAACTCGGTGATCGACCGGATCTACCGCAAGCTCAGCAACGTCCCGATGTGGGCGATGTGGGGCATCGTCGTCATCTGGACGATCCCGTCACTGTCGCTGTTCGTCAACTCGTTCCGCAGCCGTACCCGGCAGCGACAGTCGGGCTTCTGGGAAGCACCGATCGACACCGACCGGGACTATGTCCTCGGCTGTCCCGACGACTACGACGCGGAGAACATCTTCCACGCCCTCGAGAACTATTGCGTCGTGCTCAGCAACGACCAGGCGAGCGGCATGCTCACCTCGGTGATCTCGTCGCTCGCGATCGCGGTGCCATCGACGATCATCCCAATCGCGATCGCCTCGTTTGCGGCGTACGCGTTCGCATGGATCGACTTCAAGGGCCGCAAGCCGTTGTTCATCGCCACCGTGGCGCTGCTGTCGATCCCGCTGCAGGTTGCCCTCATCCCGTTGCTGCGGATGTATCTCGGCGGCGCGCACTTCACCGTGTGGGGGACGGAGCGAACGCTCACGCTGGTACCCGACTTCGACCTGGCCGGTGGGCCGTGGGCGGTGGTGTTGACCCACACGGGCTTCGCCATGCCGTTCGCCATCTTCCTGCTCCACAACTACATGTCGAGCTTGCCGGGCGAACTCATCGAGTCGGCTCGAGTCGACGGCGCGGATCACTTCAGCACCTTCATGCGGCTCGTGTTGCCGCTGTCGGTGCCGGCGATCGCCGCGTTTGCGATCTTCCAGTTCCTGTGGACCTGGAACGACTACCTCATCGCGGTGATCATGCTCAACAGCGGTACGCCCGAGGTCTTCCCGACCACCCAGCGCATCGCCAACCTGGCGGGCGACTTCGGCCGAACGGAACATCTGTTGACCGCGGGCGCGTTCGTGCAAGCGTTTGTGCCCCTCGTCGTGTTCTTCAGCTTGCAGCGCTACTTCGTGCGCGGCCTGCTGGCCGGCTCGGTCAAGGGCTGATTTCCCAGCCGGTCTGTCAGCTCGGCTCGTATCCTCGGCACTCGTGCATTCGATCAACCCCGTCGCGTCCATCGGTTACCTCGGCCCGCGCGGGACCTTCACCGAGCAAGCGCTGTGTGGTCAGGTCGATCTCGCCGACCTCGACCTGCGGCCCCATGGCTCGATCGTCGAGGTGCTGCGAGCGGCCGAACGCGGCGACGTCGACTATGGGTTTGCCGCGATCGAGAACATGATCGAAGGGTCGGTCAACGCCACGCTCGACACGTTGGCGTTCGAGTCAGAAGAGCTGTTGATCCAGCGCGAGGTGGTCATCAACATCAACCTCAACCTGCTGGTTCATCCCGGCGTCGAGCTCACCGACATTGCCCACGTGCGGTCATACCCGGTCGCCTACGCCCAGTGCCGTCGCTACCTGGCCGATGCGCTCGGCCACGCCGCCATCGAGGCCACCAACTCGACGGCCGACGCGGCCCGGGAGCTGGCCGAGAGCGGCCGACTCGACACCGCCGCGATCGCACCAGCGCGAGCTGGTGAGGTCTACGGCCTCGACGTGTTGGCGGCCAACATCGAAGATCATTCCGAGAACCAGACCCGCTTCGTTCTCGTTGGTCGAGACGGCATCACCGCGCCGTCGGGGCACGACAAGACCTCGATCCTGATCTATCAGCGCGAAGACGCGCCGGGCTCGTTGGTCGGGATCTTGCAGGAGTTCGCCGCCCGCTCGATCAACCTGTCGCGGCTCGAATCCCGCCCGACGCGTAAGGGCTTGGGCGACTACTGCTTTCTCATCGACTGCGAAGGTCACATCAGCGATGAGGTGGTGGGTGACGCCCTGCGCAACATCCACATGAAGCAGGGCACGGTGAAGTTCCTCGGCTCGTACCCGTCTGCGTACGGAAGCATCGCTGTGCAAGAAGCGAACCGCGACGGCGTTGCGGCGGCCGACGACTGGCTGTCATCGCTTCGCGGCCGTATTCGCTAGCTCCCGTGCTCATGGTCGGTGAGCGGTCGCAGTCCCTCGACGACCCGGGCCACCTCGGTTGACGGGAACGGTGCAACGCCGTCGAGGCGGTGAAGCTCTGCGAGCACCACACCGGCCGACGCAATGAGCGACCGGAGGGCGGCGTGGTCGACGTGAGCGCTCATCGAGCGACACGCTGCCGAGGTGACGTGCAAGATGTCGACGTCGAGGTCGCGAGCTGTTCCGGGAACCCGGCCGACGTTCTCGGCAAAGGCAATCCCGGCCGTACGAAACAGCAAGGTGACTTGATTCCATGCCTGCCGGCTTGGGGAGGGGATGGCATTGCGATGATGAGTCATCACACTCGACGTGAGTTCGAGCACCTCTGCGGTCCAATGCAGGGCATGGGGGCTGGCCCCGCTGTCGACGAGCGCCCGCACGAGGACGCGACACATCTCGACGTCGAGCGGGTCGAGTTCGGTGCCGGTCGCTGACCGATCGGCATCGATGATCAACGGCAGGACCGCTTCGGCGGCACCCGCTACCGTGGCGATGAGCTCTTGATCTTGCATGACAACTCCAAAGCACACAGCGCTGACTCGCTAAACATGGTTATTACCGAACAGTAACTTAGCGTCAGCGTTGACGTCCTCCCACCCGAAACGATGCCGATGTGACACGTGACCAGCCCACACCAGCGACGACCTTCTACGAGCGGGCGTACACGATCGCCGACGACGAGACCAAGGAGTTCTATGCGCAATGGGCCGCGACCTACGACGAAGAGCTCGTCGGTGGGCGCGGCTACGCGATGCCCGGTCGCTGCGCCGATGCCTTCGCTCGCCACGTCGACCCGGCCGCATCGGTCCTCGATCTCGGTTGCGGGACCGGCCTGCTTGCAGCCCGCCTCCACGAACACGGCCACGAAACGATCGATGGCATCGACTACTCCCCCGAGATGCTCGCCGAAGCCGCAAAGACCGGCGTCTACCGGCGACTGTGGGCCGCCGACCTGAACGAGCCGCTCGAGCTCGCCGACGCGGCCTACGACGCTGTGGCGGCGATGGGCATGTTCTCGTTCGGACACGTCGACCCGGCGGCACTCGACGAGTTCCGCCGCGTGCTCGCGCCCGAGGGTGCACTCGTGATCGGTGTCAATGAGGTCTACAACGCCGAAGGGTCGCTGGTCGCCAAGCTCGACCAGATGCATGCCGACGGACTGCTTGACGTTCACGTTCGCGAGTACGGCGCGCACATGCCTGCGTCGGAGGTCAACGGCTGGGTCTACGTCGCCCGCCGCACCGAACCGTGAGCGAAGCCGACGCCATCGCCTCGAGCACGCAACCGGCGACCGTCGCGACCCTGCGCCGGGACCTGGAGGCGCTCGGCGTCGAGCAGGGAATGACGCTGATGGTGCATTCGTCCCTCTCCCGTCTCGGCTTTGTCGCCGGCGGGGCCCACGCCGTCGTGCTGGCGCTCCTCGAATCGGTCGGGCCGAACGGCACCGTGATGATGCCAACCCACTCCGCCCATCTGAGTGAGCCGTCGTCGTGGACGAATCCGCCGGTGCCCGAAGCCTGGTGGTCGACGCTTCGTGCCGACGTGCCTCCGTATGACCCTGTGCTCACCCCAACCCGAGGTATGGGAGCCGTCGTCGAGTGCTTTCGCCATGTTCCGGGTGTTCAGCGCAGCGCACACCCCTGTGTGAGCGCGGCGGCACTCGGGCCGGACGCGGCGTTCCTCGTCGGCGAACATCCACTCGACCACGCGCTCGGTGAATCCTCGCCCCAGGCCCGCCTGTACGAACTCGACGGCCATGTGCTTCTGCTGGGTGTCGACCACGGCAACAACACCTCGCTCCACCTCGCCGAGTACCGAGCCGTGCCGCCCGGCGGCCACCCCACCATCGACTATGCGTCGATGATCCGAGCTGCCGATGGGACGTCGCAGTGGGTTCGCTACGCCGCGATTCCCGAGGACGAAGACGACTTCTCCGATCTCGGCGAGGCCTTCGCTTCGACGGGGGACGAAACGCAAGGCGCCGTGGGGGCAGGCATCGGGCATCTCATGCGGGCCCGAGACGTGGTCGACTTCGGCACGACCTGGTTGCTCCAGCACCGTCACGGGTCCTGAGTACGCTGCCGACATGGCAACCCCGTACCGCAACCGCCAAGTCGGCTGGGGCTACCTCATTCCGCTGCTCGTGATCTTGATCCCGTTCGCGGTTGCCTCGGGGCAGTGGGTGCTCGGCATCATCGTGACCATCGTGATGACGATCGTCTACGGGTCATTCGCCACCCTCAACACGGTCGTCGACCGCGGCCAGGTGCGCGTGACCTTCACCGGTCCATGGCCGCGCCGCAGCATCCCCGTCTCGTCGATTCGACAGCACGAGGTCGTCCGGAACCGCTGGTGGCACGGGTGGGGAATTCGTCGAATCCCCGGTGGCTGGATGTACAGCGTGTGGGGGCTCGACGCCGTCGAAATCCTCTACCGCGATCCCAAGAAGGGGCGCGACGTGCTCTTCCGGGTCGGCACCAACGATGCGGAGGGGTTGGCTGACGCCATCACCGCGGCCCGATCGAACCATCGCTAGTCGCAGCTCACAGACGTCCGAATCCGTCTGATCCGGTTTCGTATCGTCGACCGCATGCACACGCCGCACTACGACGGGATCGACCTCGACCAACTCGCCGCCGCGCTCGACGATGGCCACGACCACGGCGGCAACCCCATCGTGTCGTTCGTCGACGAGGAAGGCGGATGGCCGCTGCGCTGCTGTCTCGCCAATGCCGCACCGGGCGACGAAATCGCCATCATTGCGTGGTCACCGTTCCCCTGGACCGGGGCGTATGCGGAGACGGGGCCCATCGTCGTCCACACACGTGGCTGTCCCGGGCCGACACAGCCGGGCCAATTGCCTGCGGCGTTCGACAGTCGGCCGATGACCATCCGCCCCTACGGCCCCGATCGAATGATCGCCTATCACCATGTCCGTCACGTCCCGGCCGGTGAGTCCGTGCGCGAGGCGGTCGAAGCGGTCCTCGCCGAACCCGACGTCAGTTTCGTGCACGGCCGCAACGCGACCGGCGGGTGCTACGCGTTCACCGCCGTGCAACACCAGGGTTAGCCGGCGGCGAGGTCGACGAAGCGGCCGTCGACCAACGCCGGAACCTGCTCACTCACATGAGCAGCACCGGCGAGCAAGACGTCGGTGCGGTGATCGGCCCGCATGAGTTCGCGCCCCGAGACACATCCCTCGAGCTCATCGAGGATGCCAGTTTCGGCCGACCGCCACGCCGCAACCGCCATCCGGGCCTCGGGGCTGAGGTCATCGGCGGCGAACAGCGAGAGGACGCAGCCTGCACCCCACAGATCCTCAACCGCAGCCCGCATCGGGCCGGTCGTGCCGTTCCATCGCTCGCCAGCGGCGATCACCGCAATGGTCATGTCTCGATCGGCGAACCATGCCCCGACCGCCGCGCCGTTGCGAAGACAGGCGGCAACGACGGTGTCGGCGCCCGCATCGGTTGCGCCCGACAGCAGCGCCGAGCCGTTCGGCGACGGCAGCACCAGCCGTGTCCCGACCGGGATCGTGTCGAGCGAGGCCGGTGCCAGGCTGTATCGCTGCGGTCCGCTCCGAGGTCCAGCAACGAGCGCGTCGATCGACTCGGCGAACGCGGCCTCACTGCCGTCGTGCCACTTGTACGGATAGATCTCGGCGCCACGGCCGAGGGCGACGTCGACACAGGTGGTGAACGACAACACATCGATCACGATGACCACATCGACCGTCGGGGCGAGCGTGCGAAGACCCATCGGGCCCCACTCGAACCGCACCCGGTGTTCGGACTGCAGAAGGTGATCGCTCACGATGGTGGCGTCAGCGCCACCCGCCGTACCCGGCCCGGCCCGTCCACGGGCGAGACGCAAACCGCCAACGCGGCGGCTCTTCCGGGCTGGTCGCAGCCGAGGGGCGCGGCCACAGCGCGTCGTACGCGACGAGGATCGCCGCCATCTCTTCCTCGGTTGGTTGCGGGTCGACCGAGAGCGCCATCAGAGCGGAACGTTTCCGTGCTTGCGGTCAGGGATCTCTTCGCGCTTCGACTCGAGCAGCTGGAGCCCGGCGATGAGCTTGCGGCGGGTCTCGGCGGGTTCGATCACATCATCGACATAGCCCCGCTCCGCTGCGAGGTACGGGTTCGCGAGTCGGTTGGTGTAGTCGTCGACCAATTCCGCCCGACGAGCGTCCGGGTCGGCTGCATCAGCGAGTTCTCGCCGGTAGACGATCTCTACCGCACCCTGCGGGCCCATCACCGCGATCTCCGCGGTCGGCCAGGCCAGCGAGATGTCGCAGCCAACGCCCTTGGAATCCATGACGACGTACGCGCCGCCGTAGGCCTTGCGGGTGATGACCTGCATGCGGGGCACGGTCGCTTCGCAGTAGGCGTAGAGGAGCTTGGCGCCATGGCGGATGATGCCGCCGTACTCCTGGTCGACCCCCGGCAAGAAGCCAGGTACGTCGACGAACGTGACCAGCGGAATGTTGAAGGCGTCGCAGGTACGCACGAACCGAGCCGCCTTTTCCGAGGATTCGATGTCGAGCACCCCCGCCAGCATCATCGGTTGGTTGCCGACGACGCCGATGGCGCGGCCATCGAGACGGGCAAAACCGCACACGATGCTCTTGCCCCAGGCAGCGTGGTACTCCATGAAGTCGCCGTCGTCGACGACATGGCCAATGACCGCCTTCATGTCGTAGGGGACATTCGGGCTGTCGGGCAGGATCGAATCGAGCTCGGGGCAGAGGCGATCGGGATCGTCACCACTCTCGAGCATCGGTGCCGTCTCGAGGTTGTTGGACGGCAAATAGGCGAGCAGATCCTTGACCTGATCGAGCACCTCTTCTTCGCTGTTGGCGACATACGTCGCCACGCCCGACTTCGAACTGTGGGAGCCCGCACCGCCGAGTTCTTCGAGCGTCACCTCTTCGCCGGTCACCGTCTTCACGACATCGGGGCCGGTGATGAACATGTGTGACTTCTCGCGCACCATGAAGATGAAGTCGGTCATGGCCGGGCTGTAGACGGCACCGCCAGCACAGGGACCGAGAATCACCGAGATCTGCGGGATGACGCCCGATGCCTGAACGTTTCGGTAGAAGATCCCGCCATAGCCGTCGAGGCTGACGACCCCTTCCTGGATCCGAGCCCCGGCACCGTCGTTGAGGCCGATCATCGGGGCACCGGTGGCAAGGGAAAGATCCATCACCTTGTGGAGTTTCTCGGCGAACACCTCGCCGAGCGCCCCGCCCATGACCGTGAAGTCCTGCGAGAACACGAACACCTTGCGCCCGTCGACGGTGCCCCATCCAGTGATGACGCCATCGGTGTAGGGCCGGTCATCGAGCCCCGCCTCGTGGGCACGATGACGGGCGAGCATGTCGAGCTCATGGAACGACCCCTCATCGAGCAGGTACTCGATGCGTTCGCGGGCGAGCATCTTGCCCTTGTCGTGCTGGCGCTGGACCGACCGTTCCGAGCCGGCGTGCACGGCGGCCTCTTTTCGGGCCCGCAAGTCGTCGAGCTTTGCTTGCATCGATGATTCAACCACGGCGTGGAATCTAGCTCGGTGGCCCGTGGCTGACCGTTTCGAGCAGCGCAGCGACATCTGCGATTTCAGGCCACGCATGCACCGCCCAGGTCGCCGTGCCGTCGGTGTAGGTCGGCGGGTTGGTGCCGGGGTCGACGCGCACCGCGATGTCGAAGCCATCGAGATCGCCTCGCTCGGCGGTGATCGTCTCGATCAGCCGGGCGTAGCGGTCGGCATCCATCTCGATCGGAAAGACACCGTCGTACTGAGCGGCCCGCCGCACCGGCTTGCGGGCGTCGGCTCGCGCCGCGAACCACAACGGTGGCCGTCCTTGTGGGGAGCGGGGCCCGATCGACACGTCGTCGACGACATAGTGCTCGCCTCGGTGTTCGACATGCTCCCCGGCGAGGAGTGACGCGAGGACGGGCACTCCTTCGTCGAGCATCTGGCCCCGCTCGATCGCGTCGACGGCCTCGCCAAGCTTGCTGAGTTCGCCGCTGGTGTCGACACCGAGGCCGAGGCCGAGGGTGAGGCGACCGTTTGACAACGCATCGACCGTCACCGACTCACGGGCGAGCTTCACGAGCCGGCGGCGAACGATCGGCGTGACCATCGGACCGAGCCGGATGCGATCGGTGGCGGCAGCAATCGCCCCCAGCAGCACCCACGGGTCGGCGACATCGACGGTGGGGTCGCGCCGCAGGACGTGATCCCACAAGAAGAGTGCATCCCAGCCGGAATCCTCGATCGCGGTCGCGACATCGAGCATCGCTGCGGGGTCGGCGAGCGGACCGAACGGGGCGACAAACACGGCGTGGCGCATACGCCACCGTAGCTAGGGTCCGGACATGACTTCGGCTCCTTCGCTTCGCTCGGTCTGTGTCTTCTGCGCGTCGTCGCCCGGATCGGACCCGGCGATCACCAACGCCACGATCGAGCTCGGGGGACTCCTCGCCGAGCGGGGGATCGAACTGGTCTACGGCGGCGGCGCGGTCGGCCTGATGGGCCTGGTCGCCGACACCGTGATGGATGCCGGCGGCACCGTTACCGGGGTGATTCCCAGCGGTCTCTTCTCGAAGGAGGTGGGGCATCGCGGACTGACCCGCCTGGAGGAGGTCGATTCGATGCATACCCGCAAGGCCCGCATGTACGAGCTGTCCGACGCGTTCATCGCGCTTCCGGGTGGCTTCGGGACGCTGGAGGAGTTGGCCGAGACGCTGACCTGGAATCAGATCGGCATCCTGGCCAAACCGGTCGGCGTGCTCGATGTCAACGGCTTTTGGCAGCCCCTCCTCGAACTCTTCGATGCAATGGTCGACAAGACGATCCTCAAGGAGCAGAACCGGGCGCTGCTGCTCGACGATCCCAATCCCGCGGTGCTCCTCGACCGGCTTGCGGCGCATCACCCCCGCTACGAACCGAAGTGGATCGGCGACGACGTGAGCTGAGTTCGGGGAAGCAGGTTGGAGCCGCCGATGTGCGCCATGATCAACCGGTGACCGACACCGCCACCCCGATCAGCCGCGCCGAGCGCATCACCAACCTCGACACGATCCGAGGGGTCGCAACCCTCGGCATCCTGGTGATGAACGCGGTGTCGTTCGGGCTTCCGGGACCCGCCTATTTCAACCTCGACTATGCGGGGTCGAACACGTGGCTCGATTGGACCGTTGGGGTTCTCGGCGAGGTCTTCATCGACCAGAAGACGATGGCGCTGTTTTCGATGCTGTTCGGTGCCGGCATCGTCGTGTTCGCCGACCGCGCCGCCGCCAAGGGCCGGCGAGCGAACTGGCTGAGCCTGTGGCGCAACACACTGTTGCTCGTGATCGGGCTGATCCACGCGGCGTTCTGGGTCGGCGACGTGTTGACGCTCTACGCGATCTGCTCACCCGTGCTGTTGTTGCTGCGGAAGCGATCGGCCCGCACCCTCTTCATCATCGGCGGCGCATGCATTGCGCTCTCTGCGTTGACGATGGCGGTGATGCAGTCCGAGATCGACCCGGCGACCGACCTCGGCGACTACTGGCTGGACGAGAACGTCGCCCAGAGCAGTGACGTCGAGTTTGCGTTCATCGTCGATTTTGCGATGCGGGCGCTCGGGGCCATGTTGATCGGTGTCGGCCTGTTCCGCGCCGAGGTCTTCCAGGGGCTTCGACCGGCGGCGTTTTACCGCCGTCTCGCGGCGATCAGCTTCGGGATCGGCCTGCCGCTGTCGATCCTCGGTGTCGTCATTCACTCGGTCAACGACTGGAGCGGCGACGTGGCCTTGATCGGTGCGGTGCCAAACATTCTCGCGACGGTGCCGATGGCGCTCGGCTATATCGGCGTGATCACCCTGTGGAACCAGCGACGCGATACGTGGGTGCACGAGCGGTTCCGAGCGGTTGGTCGGATGGCGCTGACCAACTACCTGACCCAGACGATGATGGGTCTGCTGGTGCTCGATGTCTGGATCGGAGTCGGCGAGCTCGGCCGGGCCCAGATCTTCGTGTTCATTCTCATCGTCTGGGTGATCCAGCTGACATGGTCGAAGCCGTGGTTGGAGCGGTTCCGATTCGGTCCGTTCGAGTGGCTGTGGCGGGTCGCGACGTACCGCAAGCTGCAGCCCATTCGCCGCTGACGCCTCTCAGCGCAGGTCATCCTTGCGGAGGATGACAGCACTGCTTGACAGTGACAAGATATGGTTATGACGACGATCGACACCTACATCACCGGAAACTACGCCCCGGTTCGTGACGAGGTGACCGCAGCCGATCTCCCGGTCACCGGCACCATCCCCTCCGAGCTTGACGGACGCCTCATTCGCAACGGGCCCAACCCGGTCGACGGCGGTGACGCCAGCTCGCACTGGTTCACCGGCACCGGCATGGTGCACGGCGTGCGCCTACGCGACGGCAAGGCCGACTGGTACCGCAATCGCTACGTCGTCTCTGACCGTGTCTCTGAGGCGCTCGGCAAGCCCACCACCCCCGGGCCTCGGTTCCACGACTCGGAGGGCACCGCGAACACCAACGTCATCGGCCACGCCGGGATGACGCTGGCGGTCGTCGAGGCCGGCGGCTCCCCCGTTTTGCTCACCGACGAGTTGGAGACGATGGAGCGCATCGACTTCAACGGCACCCTCGACGGCTCGTTCTCTGCCCACCCAAAGGTCGATCCGATCACCGGCGAACTACACGTGGCGGCCTACCACTGGACGTGGGACTTCATCCGCTACCTCGTCGTCAATGCCGAAGGCACCGAAGTCACCAAGAAGATCGATGTGCCGGTCGGTCACAGCCCGATGGTCCACGACATCCACATCACCGAGAGCGCCGCCCTGTTGCTCGACTTCCCGGTGCGGTTCGACCTCGACAAGGCAATGCAGGGCCATCAGCTGCCGTACTTCTGGGTCGACGACGTGCCCGGGCGGGTCGGCGTACTCCCGCTCGACGGCAGCGCGGACGACGTGCGGTGGTGCGAGGTCGACCCGTGCTACGTGTTCCATCCCCTCAACGCGTACGACCGGCCCGACGGGAAGATCCAGATGGACGTGGCCCGCCACCCGGCAATGTTCCGTACCGTCACCAATGGCCCATCCGAAGGCGACCCGACGCTCGACCGCTGGATCCTCGACCCGGCGACGGGGCGGACAAAAGAGGAGCGGCTGGACGATCGGGTGCACGAGTTCCCCCGCCATGACGAACGCCGCCTCGGTCGAGAAGCTCG
>JBCCYT010000059.1:0-22968 GCA_039188975.1 Actinomycetota bacterium | reverse complement strand
TCGCAGTACCACGCCTACATCGACAAGATCGCGGCCCCCGACGCCAACGGCGACGAGCTACCGAGCTACGCCCAGGTCGTCGGTGTGGTCGACCGCCTCGCCGGCCCGGAGGACTTTGCGCTCGCCGCCGCGGGCGGCTTCCCCGGCGAGGTCAACAACGGCTGGCGCCAGAAGGCCCTCAACAGCTTCGACTGTGAGTACGGCTTCTCGTGCATGGGCTACGAGATCTCCGGCGGCTGGGGTGCGGCGATGGCGTTGCCCGACAAGGACGTCACCGTTTTCGTGGGCGACGGGTCGTACCTGATGATGAACAGCGACCTCTACAGCTCGGTGCTGTCGGGCCACAAGATGATCGTGATCGTCTGCGACAACGGCGGATTCGCCGTCATCAACCGGCTCCAGGTCAACCAGGGCGGCAACCCGTTCAACAACCTGCTCGCCGACTCCAAGATCGTCGAGGAGGTGCGGGTCGACTTCGCCGCCCACGCCGCCGCGATGGGCTGCCTCGCCGAGACGGTCGAGACGATCGACGAACTCGAGGCTGCGTGGAAGCGAGCCAAGGAAGCCGATCGCACGACGGTCATCGCGCTCCAGACCCATCAGAACTCCTGGACCGAAGGCGGTTCGTGGTGGGAGGTCGGCGTTCCCGAGGTGTCGGCCTACGAGTCGGTGCGCGAAGCGCGGGCCGAGCTCGATGACGGCAAGACCGAACAGCGAGCCGGGTGGTAGCCCCCACGATGGGAACAGCACCGAGCTTCGACGGGCGCGTTGCCCTGATCACCGGAGGCACGCAGGGTCTGGGCTATGCGGTCGCGTCGCTGCTCAAAGAGAAGGGTGCGAGCGGGCTGATGCTCGTCGGCCGCGACGCAGCCAAAGGCCTCGCGGCGGCCGCCTCGCTCACCGGGGATGGCTGCCGGGCCGAGTTCGTCTCGGTCGACCTGTCCGATCCCGACGGGCCGGCCCAATGCGTGGCTGCGACCGACGAGGCGTTCGGCACCGTGCACGCCACGGTCAACTGTGCCGCTGCGACCTTCCGCGGATCGGTATGGGATTCCACGGCGGCCATGTGGGATGAGATGCTGGCGCTCAACGTGCGAGCGGCCGCCCTCGTTGCCCAGGAGTCAGCCAGACTCATGGTGCGAGAAGGTGTCGACGGCTCGATCGTGTTGATCGGCTCGGTCGCTCGGCACGGCGGCAACGCCAACCTGCTGCCGTACTCGGCGTCGAAGATGGCGCTCGTCGCCGCCACCCGCAACATGGCGTACTCGCTGATGCGCCACCGGGTTCGGGTCAACATGCTCAACCCGGGTTGGATGGACACGCCTGCAGAGGACATCACGCAGCGCGAGCACGAAGGCGCCACCGATGGGTGGCTCGAACGGGCCGAGGCCGAACAGCCGATGGGCAAGCTCATCAAGCCCCACGAGATCGCCCACACGATCGTGCACCTCTGCTCGCCGGAGAGCGGCTTCCTCACCGGTCAAGACATCGACTGGGACCAGACCGTGCTGGGTGTCGGGCCGGGCGTGCGCCCTGGCCCCGAACTGGGCGAGTTGCCCGACGGGTTCGACGGATGAGTGTGCGAGTCGGGGTGATCGGGGTTGGCGGCATGGGGGCCTGTCACGCCCGCCATGTGGTCGATCTGGCGGGTGCCGACCTGGTCTGGATCGCCGATCCTGACGACGCAACCGGTGGTGCTCTGGCCGAGGAGCTCGGGTGCGACTGGGTGGCCGAAGGCCTGGACCGGATCGACGATGCGGATGCGATCGTGATCGCCTGCCCCGATCGGTTCCACCATCGCTACGTGATGGCCGGTCTCGAGCGAGGTCTGCCGATCCTGGCCGAGAAGCCGCTCACTGTGGAGCTCGCCGACGCCCGTGAGATCGTCGACGCCGAGGTTGCCCTCGGGCGGCGGCTGATCCAACTCGGCTTCATGCGGGTCTACGACGAGCGCCACACGCAGGTGGCCGCCGCCCTCGATCGCCTCGGTGCGGCGCAGCACATCCGCTGCGTGCATCGCAACACCAACGACGGCTCGCGAACGGTTCCCCAGATGTTGGTGGAGTCGATCATCCACGACATCCACACCGTCCGGTGGCTCGGTCGTGCCGAAATTGTCTCGGTAGCGACGTCGGTCGTCGCCGGTGGCGCCGGGACTCGCATGATCATCGCGACGTGTCGACTCGCCAGTGGGGCGGTCGCCGTCCTCGAATTCGACGACATCGCCACCGGCTATGAGGTCTCCGTCGAGGTCACCGCTGAACGCGGCAATGTCGTCGCTGCCGAACCCCTGCGGGCTGCGGTCCGGGCCGACGGTGTGGTCGCCGGCGAGATCGGCGATGACTGGTTCTCGCCGTTCCTCGACACCTATCGGATCGAGATGCGGGACTTCCTTGCCTCCGTCGAGGCGGGCGCCGCTCGGGGCCCGTCGGCGTGGGACGGCTACGCCGCCCAGGCCGTGGTGGAGGCCGCCGCGGCATCAGCTGCTGCCGACGGTGTCGCCGTCGGTGTCGATCTGCCGGCCACGCCAGCGCTCTACTCCTCCAACAACGAAAGCGGGGCACGCTGATGACCGTTCGTTTCGTCGTCCTCGGCTGTGGCCGCATCGGCTCGATGCACGCCGAGTACCTCCATCGCCGAGTCGCCGGCGCCGAAGTCGTCGGGGTGTTCGATGTCTACGCCGAAGCCGCTCAGGCGGTCGGCGCTGATCTTGGTGTTGCCGTCGCCGCCAGCCTCGAGGACGCGATGGCGATCGACGCTGACACGGTCGCCATCTGCACCTCGACCGACACCCACGTCGAGTGCATGATCGCGGCCGCCGAAGCCGGTCGGGCGACCTTCTGCGAGAAGCCGATCAGCCTTGATGTCTCCGAAGTCGATCGTGGGCTCGCCGCAGTGGAGGCCGCTGGCGTGCCTCTGCACATCGGATTCAACCGTCGCTTCGACCCGTCGCACAAGGCGGTTGCCGACGCGGTCGCCCACGGGGCCGTCGGCGACATCGAGGTCCTCAACATCACGAGCCGCGACCCCGCCCCGCCACCCATCGCCTACATCGAGGTGTCGGGCGGCATCTTCAACGACATGGCCATCCATGACTTCGACATGGCCCGCTATGTGACCGGCAGCGAGGTCGAGTCGGTCTACGCCCTCGGCCGGGTGCGGGTCGACCCCGCCATCGGCGAGGCCGGTGATGTCGACACCGCCGTCATCGTCCTCACCCACGAGAACGGCTGCCTCACCACAATCGACATCAGCCGCCGCGCCGCCTACGGCTACGACCAGCGAGTCGAGGCGTTCGGCAGCAACGGCATGGCTCAGTCGAACAACCATCACGACTTCAACGCCGTGTTGGCCACCGATCAGGGCTACCGCCAGCCGTCGCTCCAAAACTTCTTCCTCGAGCGGTATGCCGCCAGCTACCTCGACCAGTGGGCGGCGTTCGTCGACGCCGTCGAGAACGGCACGCCGACCCCGATCAGCGGTGCCGACGGGCGAGCCCCGCTCGTGATCGGCATGGCCGCCAAGCGCTCGATGGACGAAGGTCGTCCCGTCCTCATCTCGGAGATCGTCTGATGAACGAACACCTCTTCACCCCCGACCGGTCCAAGACCGTGCAGATGGCGATCACGCCGGAGTCGGCCGGCTGGACCTACCTCAGCTTCGCCATTGTCGGACTGAAGCCGGGCGAGCGCTACTGGAATCGGCTTGACGACGAGGAACTGGCTATCGTTCCGCTCAGCGGCTCTGCAACGATTCTTGTCGGCGAAGAGATCGAGACCACGCTGTCTCGAACCTCGGTGTTCGAACAGATGCCGAGGGTTGCCTACGCTCCGCCCGGGACTGCGGTTGAGGTGATTGTTGCCGACGATGGAGCGCCGTTCGAGTTCGCCATCGGTTCGGCGCCCGCCGAGGGCATCTACCCCGCCCGCATCGTCGAACCCGCCGACATGACGAGTGAGCTCCGCGGCGGGGGCGCGGCCTACCGCCAGGTCAACAATGTGCTCGCGCCGCCGATCGACGCTGAGCGACTCATCCTCTACGAGGTCTACGTGCCCCGCGGCTCGTGGTCGGGCTGGCCGCCGCACTGTCACGACGGCTTCAACGGCTCGCCGTACTTGGAGGAGACCTACTACTTCCGACTGGACCCGGCCGACGGCTTCTGCATGCACCGCAACTGGCGTACCGATGAGGACTTCGACGAAGTCCTCACTGCGAGCGACGGCGACTGCGCGATCGTCACGAAGGGCTTCCACTCGACGGCCGCCGCGCCCGGCAGTCACATGTTCTTTCTCAACTATCTGGCCGGAGATCTCGTCGACGGCGAGCGGGTCACCCCGCCCTGCTTCCACGACGCCTACACCTGGATCGAAGAGGACTGGGACAAGTTCGGCTGGGAACTCCCGAAGGTGCGTCCCTGACATGACCGAACTCACGTCCATGCTCGACAACCTCACGAACGACAAGCGCCGGTTCGGTGTGTTTGCGATCGATCATCGCGACTCGCTGCGGGCGTTCGTGCGGCCCGACGATCCCGACAGCCTCACCGCCCAGGAGATCACCGATCTGAAGGACCAGATGGTGCGGGCGGTCGCGCCCGACGCCACCGGCGTGATGCTCGAACCCGAGTACTCGATCCCGCAGCTGATCGACTCGGGCGCAAAGCCGGCCAACATCGGCTTCACCGCGGCGCTCGAAGCGCAGGGTTACCTGGGTGACCCGGAGAAGGGCCCGACCGAGCTGCTCGACGGCTGGTCGGTCGAACAGGCCAAGGCGAGCGGTGCATCATGCGCCAAGCTGCTCTTGCCGTATCGCCCCGACCGCCCACTGGCCCAAGCGCAAGAGGACGTCGGTCGAGCCGTTGTCGCCGAGTGCAACCGGGTCGGTATCCCGGTCGTGCTCGAGCCCCTCTTCTACCAACTCGACGATCCGTCGATGCGACCGAAGCTGGTCCTCGAAACCGCCCAGCGGTTCGCCGCGATGCAGCCCGATCTGTTGAAGCTGCCGTTCCCGGTCGACCCGTCCGACCCCGACCAGGACCATTGGGCGGCGACCTGTCGAGCGATCACCGAGATCGCAACAATGCCGTGGGTGTTGCTCTCGGGTGGTGGTTCGTTCGAGACCTACCGCCGTCAGGTCGAGGTGGCCGTCAACGCCGGTGGCTCGGGTTTCATGGTCGGCCGGGCATTGTGGGGCGAAGCAGCACTGGCCCCGGCTTCCGAGCGTCCCGAGCTGCTCGAGACGCTGGTGCAGCCTCGGATGCGTCAGCTGCGCGCCGTCATCGACTGACCGTCACCTGGATGACATCGCTCGTGTCGGTTCGGCCGAGCACGGTGACGGTGACCGGACCGTAGCTGTAGGAGTCCCCCGGCTGGAGGGCGACGTCGGTCTTGTAGGTATTGCCGGTACCGGCGGCCACGGTCACTGGTCCGGCTCCGCTTGCGATCCCCGAGTCCGCGACCATCACCAACGCCCCATCTCGGGCGAGGCGTTCGTCATAGCCGATTGCTCGGCGGCTCTCGATCACAACCGCCTCCGTGTCGGACCCGCCCAGGCCACCGGCGTTCGTCGGGATGACGATGGCCTTGGCTCCCCCTGCGGTCTCGACTGCTTCGATCTCGACCGTGAGCTCGCCGTCGAGGTGACAAATCACCTGCTCATCCTCGATCCAGCCGAGCTGCCACCGTTCGAGCGCAAAGTACTCCGGTGCGCTTCCGTCGATGCGTCCCATCAACGACCAATCGCCGACGAACCGGTGGGTTTCCGGCCAGGGGTCACCGTAGATGTAGAGGTCGGCCAAGCTCATCGCATGTCCGAGCTCGTGAACGAGCCAGGTACCTCCCCACGACGTGAGGTCGACCCCCGACGTGATGCCAGTGGTGAAGGTGGTGCCGTCGGCTCGGTAGCCGTATGTCGGGTTCGTCGAGGCGAACACCGGCCCGAACGGGACTGCGGCGGCGTCCGGATTCGCGATGACGAGCACCAGGTCGACGCCGCTGAAGTCGACCGTCGCATCGGCAAGATCAACCGCTTCCTGGATCCAGGCAAGGTGGGTGTCAGACCGGGTGATCGAGTCGCCGTAGTGAGCTGATGGTTGGCTGAGACGGAGCCACTCGAAGTGAGGCGCGAACTCGACGGAGAGTTGGCCATACGACATCGCGGCGAACTGCTCAGGAACCAGCGGGTCGAGAAGGGCGAAGACGTCTTCGGTTGTTCGGGTCGCCTCGGCGTCGTCGAAGTCCACGAACAGCGTGCCGATTGTGATCGTTCCAACCGACGGTGCGAGGACGTCGCTTCTCGGGATGCCGAGTCCCACGTTCGTGAATGCGTTCGGCGGAAAGTGACATGCCTCGATCGGCGCGGTGCTCACCGCGGGGTCAGTTGGGATCGATGTCGTTGTCGTCGTGGTGCTGCTCGTCGTTGTCGTGGAGGCTGGCATCGTCGTGGTCGACGAGGACGGCGCAACGGAGGTCGACGTCGTTGTCGGAACCTCCGTGGTCGACGGTGCCTGCACCGCGTTCTCGTCTCCGTCGTCGGAGGATCCACATCCTGCGGCGAGAACACCGCAGACGACGATCACCACCAGCGGGCGACGAGCCACCCGAATCCTGCGCCACGTCGACCCCATCGCCGGATCATTGCACGCTCCGGCCCATCGCATGGTTTCCGCGTCGCAACGGAGTTGGCTACGGTCGAGGTCGTGTCGAGCCATCTCGCCGACCCGCGGCCCATCGAATGACTGCGCCGACTCGGGACTACTCCCTCACCGGTCCTGAGTCGCGGCGCGCCGTCGACGCCGGCCGAGCCGATGCCGAGTGGTATCGGTCGCCGATTGACCCCGCCGTGCTGGCGGCGCTGACCCAACGATCCAACCTGCGCGCCGGGCTCGATGCCCTGATGTGGATCGGCCTGCTCGTCATCGCCGGATGGCTCGCCTGGACGACCCTGGGTTCTTGGTGGTCGATCCCGGCGCTCGTCGTCTACGGCGCGCTGTATGGCGGAGCAGCCGATCCGCGATGGCATGAATGCGGGCACGGCACTGCGTTTCGGAGCGACTGGCTGAACCAGGTCGTGTACTACCCGTCGTCGTTCATGTTGCTGCGTGAGCCGACCGTTTGGAGATGGTCGCATGTTCGCCACCACAGCGACACGATCATCGTCGGTCGCGACGCAGAAATCGTTTTTCCCCGTCCGCTCGATGTTCGCAGTTGGGCGATCAACCTGTTCGGCCTCGTCGGCGTACCGACGATGGTGCGCCGGATCGTGCGCCATGCGGGGGGACGTCTCGATCCTGATGTTGCTGGCTATGTGCCGGTGTCGCTGCACCGTCGAGTCGTATGGGAAGCCAGGGCCTTCCTGGCGCTCATCGTCGTTGTAGCGGCCGCGTCCATTGCGACAGTGAGCATCGTGCCGCTGCTCTTCGTGATCGGCCCGACCTTCTACGGCGCGTGGCTGATGGCCTTTTTCGGCACCACGCAACATGCGGGGCTTCGAGAAGACGTGCTCGACCATCGGCTCAACACCCGCACCGTGTACATGAATCCGGTCTTCCGGTTTCTGTATCTCAACATGAACTACCACGTCGAACATCACATGTTTCCGACGGTGCCGTACCGCAACCTCCCGGCGCTTCACGCTGCGATCAAGCACGACCTGCCCGAGCCCGCGCCATCGACGTGGGCGGCGTACCGGGAGATCTGGACGGCAGCTCGGGGTCAGGCTGTCGACCCGACGTATGAGCTCGAACGCAAGGTTCCCGAGCCCGTGCGGCGGAGCCACGACCTCCCCGTCCAGGGCGTGGTGGAGGCCGACGGATGGGTTCGAGTATGCGACGCTGGCGAACTCCGGCCGGGTTCACTGACAGAAGTCGAAGTCGAGGGCGTCCCGTATGTGGTCTGTCGATCGGTCGGGGGCGCGATCAGTGCGTTCGATGGTCTGTGTACGCACTCACGTCGGGTCCGGCTTGCTGAGGGAGCAGTCGTCGGCGACGAACTGGAGTGTGCGAAGCACAACGGGCGGTTTGCGTTGGCCGACGGAGCGCCGACCCGTGCGCCGGTCACGAAAGCGCTGCCCATGCACGCCGTTCGAGATGACGGCGGGGTGGTCCGCCTACGATTGATCACCGATCAGGCCTGAGGGTCGGTCCCGGTCTGCTCGACGCACCAATCCCAGAGCTTGGCTCGACGCTGGGCCGTATCGCTTCGTCGAGTCTGCGGCAGCCGATGGATCGACCGTGGCGCTCGGTCGTGCCAGAACCGGCCGTTGGTGTCGAGGGCGGCGTCGTCGGCGGCGAGCCACACGAGGGTGTCGGCCCCTTCCTCCGGCGAGCGAAGGAGTGGCCCGACGACTTTGCGGAAGGTCGGCAACGCGTCCTCGACCCCTGGCGTGTCGGCCCAGCCCGGATGCAGCGAGTGGAAGCGAACGCCGCTGTCCGGAAGTCGCTCGGCCCACATCTCGGTGAGGGTGACCTGGGCTCGCTTCGCGCGGGCGTACTGCTCGGCCCCCTTGTAAGCATCCGCAGTTCTCGGTTCGCTCATCTGGAGCCGACTCACGGTGAGCCGAGCGGAGTACATGCCCCCGGACGACATCGTGAGCACGCGTGCTGGAGCGTTGCTTGAAAGGACCGGGAGCAGCTGTGCGGTGAGGAGGAAGGGGCCGAGCACCTGCGACGCGACCGTCGCCTCGATGCCGTCGGCCGTCTCTCGTCGATCGGCCGACAGTGCGCCGGCGTTGTGGATCAGCGTGTCGAGATCGTCGTGTTCGTCCGCAATCTGTGCGGCGGCGTGACGGACACCGTCGAGGTCGCCCATGTCCGCGATCGCCACTGCATGCTCGGCGCCCTCGACGGTGGTGAGCAGGTCGCGAACGCCAGCAGTCTTCTCGGGGTTGCGACCCACGAGTACCAACGAGGCACCCCGCTCCGCGAGCTCAGACGCCGCAGCGAGGCCGAGTCCGGAGGTGGCACCGGTGATCGCGATTCGGCGACCGGTCAGGTCGTAGCTGTCGAGGTCTCGCCAGTTCGCCGTCCGAGAACGAACAACCGAGCCGATGCGAGTGAAGCTTGGTGCGATCGGCAACTCGAGCGCCGAATCGATGAGACGCATCGCTGCTCAGGCGACCTTCTCGCCGTCGAGCGCCTTCACCAAACCGCGGGCCGCCTTGTCGCCGATCTTGTTGAACACGGGACGGAGGAAGAGATCGCCGAGGGCAAGTGGGCCACGCAGTCGAAGTTCCGCGTCGTAGGTCACGTCGGCACCGTCGCCGCTGGGGGTGGCGGTGACGGTGTCGACGGACGTGAACCACGAGTACTTCGCGACAAGCGTGGTGCTGAGGGCCTCGCCGTCGTAGCTCGTGGTCTCATAGGTGAGCGTCATCGATTGGGGATTCGCGAGTTTCACCTCGTAGGCCGCATCGGGACCAGGCCCGTCGCCCCGCACCTGTCTGGACGTCTCCACGCCGGGATCCCATTGGGGGAGGTTGGTGAGCTCGGCGACGAACACGAATGCCTCGGAGGGGGGAAGGCTCGTGCGGACGGTGGTGGCGTAGCGGGCCATGACTTCTCCTACGGGATGGCGCGATGGTGTGGATGCAGTGTGGCAGCTTCGGGAGCTGGGATGGTCAGAGAACCGTTGGCTACGGTGCGGCCATGCAGTCCGGGCCAACGAATCCGTTCCTCGCCGCCTCCGGCAATGCGATGGCGCATGGCCGCAGCGACCAACAAGACAATGTGCCCTGGGCCGGCCCCGAAGGACCTGGTGGCCCGCTCGGCGCCGACGACATGCAGTACACGTGGATGGGGCCGTGTCACTTCGGCGGGATGATCTCTGGGCGCTACCCCGATGGCCGACGAGTCGTCTGGAGCAACGGTCGCCAGACCATCACCAAACTCGACTACGGCACGCTCGAAATCGTGGCCGAACATGCGATCGAAGGAGGCGAGGCCCAGACATCGCAAGATGAACTCGAAGCGAACCTCGCTGGCCTCGACGAGAAGGACGGTTGGGAAGCGATCGAACACGCCATCGGTTTGTCGCTTCGCTACCTGACCGGCCTCGACGGCGTGTATTCGCTGCTGGACTGCGACCACACGTTCTTTCTCGGACGGAAAGACCATGCCGTCGCCTATGTCGAGACAGACGCCACCGACGCAGGGTCGCCGATCGTCGAGCGCAGTCGGTGGTACAAGCCCGACCACATCGAAGGCTTCTTCGTCGGGATCAACATCACCTTCGACGGGTGGTTGATCATGACGACCGACCATGGTTGGGTCGTCGCGCTCAAACGGGATTTCAGTGACTATCACGCTGTGCAGCTGCGTGGAGGGGCCGAGGCCGCCGCCGAGTACTGCGCCCGCATGGCCGAGGAACGGGGCCACACCGGGTACGGCTGGGTCCGCACGAGCACCTGCGTCGACGAGGCCGGCGCCATCTATGCGTCGTCGAATGATCATCACCACAAGGTCGTGTGGACCGGTGCGCGGCTCTCGATCGACGAAGCCGATGGCGCCTGGACGATTCCGTACCGCAACGGTGGCGGTACCGGCAGCGGCACGACGCCCTCACTGATGGGCTTCGGGCCCGACGAGGACCACTTCGTGGTGTTCGGCGACGGTGATGAGGTCGTCAACATCACCTACGTCTGGCGCGACGACATCCCCGACGACTGGGAGCAACTCCCGGATGCGCCCCATCGACGAATCGCGGGGCTCGGGCCGGCCAACATGGGAAAGCCCGATCTGGCCGCAATCCAAACCGAACAGTCGATCACCGTCTCGGGGTACGGCGCGATGACGGTCAACAATGAACCGGCGACCATCCCGGAAGGTATTCCTGCTCGCGGCGCCCGGATGTTGAGCTTCATGCTCGGGCACAAACCCGAATACACCCCGCACGGGATGCACAAGTACGAATGGAACCCCGTCGAGCAGTGCCTCGAAGAGGCATGGGTCAACACCGAGGTGTCGTCCCCGAACTCGGTGCCGTTCGTCGCGCAGGGCTCCGATCTCGTGTACACGTGTGGCGTGCGCAACGGCCAGTGGACGATCGAAGCGGTCAACTGGTCGACCGGCGAGCCGGCCTTTCACTATGTGCTCGGCGGATCGATGTTCAACACGCTTGGCGCTGGTGTGACGATCGACGACGACGGCCGCCTGCTGTTCGGCACGATGTACGGGAAAGTGCGAATCCTGCGCTGACACCGAGCGACCCAAAGGGGCCGAGCTCAGGTTGGTAGCATCGCTCTGTGGAGAGCTACGGAAGCGCCGAGTACTGCGCGACGCTGTCGCACCTTGGGGTTCCGGTGAGTTTCGATCGAGCCGGCGGCGCGATGCTGAGCCGAACCATCGATAGCTCGTGCCTCACCGATCTGACCGGGCCATATCCATGGGCGGGATTTTCTGACTGGTCCTCGGTCGGTGCTGAGCTCGATGCCATTACCGGGCCCGTCACCGCGACCGTCGTCGTGGCACCGACGAGCGACGTCGACGACGACGTGTTGGTCGAGCAGTTTCCCGACCACCTCGTCGACTTCAAGCTTCACTTTCTCGTCGACCTCACCGCCGATCATGCGACGTCGCGTAGCGCGACCCATCGCCGCAAGGTTCGTCGTTCGCGGCCAGAACTGAGCGTGTCAGCGCTCGAGCCGACGCCGGTGATCGCCGATCGGTGGGTCGAGCTCTACCACCATCTCGGTGAGCGTCACGCCATCACCGGCGGTGCCGCCTTCTCCGATGATGGGTTGCGAGCGCAGCTCGTTCATCCCGACTGCCGGTGCTTCGGTGCCTTCGTCGGCGACGAACTCGTCGGCATGGTCTCGTTCATGACGTCGGGTGCTGTCGCCGCCTACCACCTCGGTGCCTATGCCCAGAGCGGTTACGCACTCGAGGCGGCGTATGCGATCTTTCCCATGGCGTTCGACGTCCTCGCGGCGGAGGGCGTCGAACTGGTGAACCTCGGTGGGGGAGCTGGCCTGTCGGTCGAGGAAGGAGACGGCCTCGCCCGCTTCAAGCGAGGCTGGTCGACCCATACGGGCGTGGCTCGGGTGGCGGGACGGATCCTCGACCCCGAAGCGTTCGATCGACTCAGCAGCTCGTCGGAAACGACGTTTTGGCCGCCGTATCGAGCGGGGCGGAGCCGATGACCGAGCCCGACTACGTGGCACTCGTGCGCCACTACGAGGCGTGTTTCGCCCGGCATGGCGCGACGGCGGCGGGTGTCGATTGGCCCGACGAGGCCGGCGCCGCGCTGCGCTATGACGTGATGCTCGACCTGATCCGCCATGATCCGCTCGCGCCGACGACTCCGACGTTGCTCGATTTCGGTTGCGGCGCCGGTGGTCTCCTCGAACACCTGCGGGCCGATGCGCTCGGCGAGCACATTGCGTATCGGGGTCACGATCTGTCGGCGCGCTACATCGAGTACTGCCGACAGACGTATCCCGACGTCGAGTTCACCATTGGCGACGTGCTCGACGGGTACGAACTCGCACCGGTCGACTATGTCGTCGCCAACGGCGTGTTCACCGAACGTCTCTCTCTCGGCCATGACGCGATGTTCGCCTTCATGGTGTCGGTGCTCTCGAAGCTGGCCGAAGTCGCCCAACGCGGCGTTGCCTTCAACGTAATGTCGACCCACGTCGATTGGGAACGCGACGATCTCTTTCATGTCGATCCCGGTCGCGTGGCCGACCTTGCCGGCTCGATCGGTCGGCGGTTCGCGATCCGTCACGACTATCCGCTCTACGAGTTCACGACCTACCTGTACCGATGACTGGCTCGCCGCTCCCCATCGTGGTCTTCGGCCTGAACGACTTTGCATCGCTCGCCCACTTCTACCTTCGCCACGACTCCGATCGTGAGGTCGTGGCCTTCACCGCCCACGCCGACTATGTCGATACAGCCGAACTCGAGGGTAAGCCGGTCGTTGCGTTCGAAGAGCTTACCGACCGGTACCCGCCCGGCGCAGTCGAGCTCCTGGCGCCGATGGCTCCTCGCCGAGCCAACGGTGACCGCCAGGCCGTCTACGAGCAGGGTCTCGCTTCTGGCTACGACTTCGCCAGCTACGTGAGCACCCGAGCGACGACGTTCCCCGACTTCATCGCCGGCCCGAACTGCTTCATCCTCGAAGACAGCATCGTTCAGCCCTTCGTGCGGATCGGCGCCAACGTCATCCTGTGGAGCGGCAGCCACATCGGCCATCACGGCACCGTCGATGACCATGTCTTTCTCGCCCCGAAGGTCGTCGTATCCGGCCATTGCCGCATCGGCGCCAACGCCTACCTCGGCGTCAACTCCACCGTTCGTGACGGCACCGTCGTCGGTGAAGGGTCCATGATCGGTATGGGCGCAAACGTGACCCGCAACACCGAACCGTGGAGTGTCAACGTCGGAAACCCCGCGAAGCCGACGGGCGGCGATGCCCGTGAGGTCGCGGTGTGAACCGGAGGACGTCTGCCGGCGAGGCCACCCTCACCGGCAGCCAGGCCCGGTGCTCGGCGAAGGAGTTCGCTGAGCGTATGATCGGCGGTGCTTCGAAGCCGGTCCCGCTCGCCGACCAGAATGGGTGCGGCTCGTCGGGAGTGATCGTCGCTCCTCTGCCTACCGAGGAGTGGAGATCGTGACCGACGTCCGGGCCGCCATTCGTGTCCCGATCAGTCCGACGCCCAATTATCTCAACCGTTCCGTCCTGCTGATGCACAGCCTGCATGCGACTGACCCGGAGGCGTCGCGCCACTCGATTGACCTCTTCGTCAGCCCCGACACCTCCCCGGCCCCTGAGCGTTGGCGGGACGCCGTGGCTGACTTCGGTCTGCACTGGCACGACGTCGAGCCCGCTTCGTTCGCATCGTTCGGGTACGCCGCCGCAAGCCTCGCGCGGGTTCGCACGCCGACCGACGCCGATGTGGTGCTGAAGGCTGACGCAGACATGGTCGTCATCGGTCCCGTCGGTGAACTGATCGAACGTAGTCACACGACGCAGACTGTGCTCGGGGTAACCGCGTACCGAAGTCCATTCAACGCCACGACGTTCCCGTACGCTGCCGATCACTCACCCCGGGAATGCTGGTCCGAGCTCTTCGCCCGTATGGGGTTGGCGGCGCCCAGCTTCGTTGGTCGTCACCCCGCCGGCTTCGAGAACGGCTGGGATACGGCGACGACGTCGTGCCCGGCCTACTTCAACTACGGGGTGGTGGCGATGCCGGCGCCCGCCGCAGCACAGATCGGCGCCATCCTCGCCGACGAGCAGGCGCGGGTCGACAAGGTGTTCTCGGGAGCGCACTATGCCCAGGTTGCGCTGACCGTCGCGATGTATCGCCTCGGCCTGCGGGCCGAAGAGCTGCCCCTTCGATTCAACTTCCCCAACCAGCCGCGCTACGTAGAGCCCTACCCCCAGGACGCCTCCGACATCCGCATCCTGCACTACATGAGCCGAGACATGTTCGACAAGGAAGCGGATCTCGATGACCTTGCATCGATCGAGGGCTGGCTGGCTGCCGGTCACGATCGCGATCCGCTGCATGCTCGGCTCGCCGAGGCCCTCGCCGCGGCGTTGCCCGTTCTGCGTACGTGCCCCTGGAATGAGACGTCATGACGAGCGAACGAGTGCCGGTGCCGTGGGTCGACGACAAGGAGATCGACTGGGACGGTGTACAGCAACGGTTGGCGCGGTCGGCGGCAGCCAATCACTGGTCTAACTTCGGCCCGGTCTCTTTGGAACTCGAGGCAGCCATCGGGGAGCGACTCGATCTCCCGGACACCCACCGGGTCGTCGTGACCTCCTCTGGCACCGCCGCACTCGATGCGATCGCCGCCTTGGAAGAGCATCGAAACGGTCGGCCGCACCGATGGGTCGTGAGCGACTTTGGGTTTCACTGCACGGTGCAGGGGCCGTTCCGAGACGCCATCGTCGTCGACTGTGACGAGGCCGGCATCCTTGATCTTGAGGCGATGGCGGCGCTCGACCGCGACAGCTACGACGCCGTGCTACTGACGAACACGTTCGGTGTGCGCTCCGACGTGTCGGACTTCGCCGCCTTCACCCGCGCTCAGGACAAGACCCTCCTCCTCGACAGTGCCGGATCGTTCGGTGCGCTTCGAGGTGGCCCCGGCGACGAAACGGCCTATCAAGCGTTCAGTTTCCACCACACCAAGCCCTGGGGATTCGGCGAAGGCGGCGCGATGGTGGTGCCAGCCGACGATGTGCAGATGGCCCGGTCGGTGATCAATTTCGGGCTGGTGCTGGGCGAACCGGTCGCCGGGGTGGCGACAAACGGGAAGATGTCGGACATCGCTGCGTCGTTCGTGCTCGGCTGGCTCGATACCTACGACCGGATCCGGCCCCAACTCGACGAGCAATACGAGCGCCTCTCTGCGATCGGCCGAGAACTCGGTTACACGGTGCTCGGCGACGTGTTGCCGGAACGAGGGACCGTCCCGAGTTGCGTGCCGCTCCTCGCCCCCGAGCCCGTCTCCGGCGATCGCTTCGATCGGCTCCCGTTCGTCGCTCGCAAGTACTACCGGCCGCTCGTTGGCCGACCGGTGTCGCAGGCGATCTTCGAACGGATCGTCAACGTGCCGTGCCACCGAGGGGTCCAGATCGTTTCCGACGAAGAGCTCAGGTCGTCGCTGGGCGCCGTTCTTCCTTGCTGAACGCAGCGGGTCGATCGACTCGTGGCCGTGCCGCCACGGCAGACTGGGGTATGGCTGATCTCGCGGTGACGATATCTGAACGATCGATCGTGCTCGATGGTGAGCACGTGATCCCCGGGCGCTGGTTGCGCGACCACGGCGACGACGCACGCAGCCTCAATCCCGATTCCAAGCAGCGACTCACCGATACGTTTGCGATCGACTCGCTAGTCACGCCGGTGGCTGTCCACCTCGACGGGGCGTGGCTCGATGTCGACTGGGACGACGGCGCGCGCACTGGACACGATCTCGACCGGTTGCTGCACGTCGCCACCCATCGCCGGTCGCCGATGTCTCGCACGAGCACCGGGTTCACGATCGCCGACGGTCTCGAACTGTGGGACGCAGCCCCCGACCCTCACTGGTTCGACTGCTCGGTGCTCGACGAGGACGCCGCCTGGTCCGAGGCGCTCGACCACCTGCGGGTGCGTGGGTGGGCGGCCTTCGAGGGTGCTGAACTCGGTGCTGAGGCCACCGAACGGCTGGCCGGCCGCATTGGTTACCCCCGCGCCAGCATCTTCGGCACGGTCTGGAACATGAACTCGGGTTCCTTCGAGCACATGGACTCGGCCTACGAGTCGTTTGCGCTCGACGTCCACACCGACGGCACCTACAGCCACGACGGGCCCGGCACGATCATCTTCGCCCAGCAGCGTAAAACTGGCGAGGGCGGCGACAGCGTGCTCATCGACGGCTTCGCAGCTGCCCGAGACTTCCAGGCTGCGAACCCTGAGGCGGCCGACCTGCTGACCCGCTACGCAGTGACTGCGCACTACCTCGAGCCGGGCGTGCACCTCGTGGCCGAACGGCCGCCGCTTCGTGTCGATGAACACGGGAGGTTGCTCCAGGTCTCTTACAACAACTACGACCGCTCACCGGTGCTCCCCGAAGCCGGCCTCGTCGACGATGTGATCGAGGCGTACAACGGATTCCGGGCCGTTTTCAACGATCCCGGCCGGGCGCTGTTCCACGAATGGCAGCCCGGACGTCTCTTGGTGTTCGACAACTGGCGGTGCTTCCACGGCCGCACCGGTTTCACCGGCGAACGGCACTTCAAAGGTTGCTACACCAACCACGAAGATCTCGAAGGTGCCTATCGCGTCGCCGGCCTGGTCTGACCGGCGCGCGCCGACGCGGTCAGCTGATTGCGGCCTCGACCGCCTTGGCCACCGTCTCGATCGCCGTCTCCGGAAAATCGAGATGGGTGACCATTCGGGTCTGGGCCCGCCCGTCGCCGGCGTCGGACCACAGGGTTTTCACGCCGGCATCCATCAACGTGCCCATCAGCGTCATCGGGTCGCCCGCTGCGGTGGCGAACACCATGTTGGTGTTCTGCGCACTGACCTCAACACCGTCGATCGACCCGAGCGCGTCGGCGAGGGACGCGGCGTTGGCATGATCGTCGGCCAGACGGTCGACGTGATGGTCGAGTGCGTGGACACCGGCAGCGGCCATCATGCCAGCCTGGCGGAGTCCGCCACCGGCCATCTTGCGCCACTTGCGGGCCTCGGCGATCAGATCGGCCGGCCCGGAAAGGACCGATCCCATCGGTGCGCCGAGCCCCTTCGACAGGCACAGCGACACCGTGTCGAAGTCCTGCGTGAGCTGTTGCCCGTCGATGCCGAGCGCAACGACGGCATTCCACATGCGGGCGCCGTCGAGATGGGTGTTGAGCCCCCTCGAACGGGCCACCGACGTCGCCTCCCGCATGCGCTCGACGGATTGGACCATGCCGTCCTTGGTGTTTTCGACACACACGACCTTGGTACGGGCGTAGTGGGGATCGTCCGGCTTCACCGCAGCGGCGATGGCCGCAGGGTCGGGGAGACCGTCGGCCATCATCGGCACGGTCTGGGGCTGAATGCTGCCGAGGACTGCGGCGCCGCCGCCTTCCCACCGGTAGGCGTGGGCCATGTCGCCGACGATGTACTCATCGCCGCGTCCGCAGTGGGCGAGCAGCGCACACAGGTTCGATTGGGTGCCGCTGGTGACGAAGAGCGCCGCCTCTTTGTTGAGCCGTTCGGCGACGAGGGCTTCGAGTTCGTTGACGGTCGGGTCGTCGCGGAACACGTCGTCGCCGAGTGGGGCGTCGACCATGGCCTGCTTCATGGCGGGGGTGGGCTGAGTGACGGTGTCAGAACGAAGATCGATCACGTTCGCAGTCTGGCACGCCGCTGCTCGAGGTGGGTTTGCTCGGCGGGGTTCGTGGTCAGGTTGAGGGCTCGGTCATAGGCGTCGATCGCCTCCGCTGACCTGCCGGTCCGTGCCGCGAACTCCGCTCGAGTGGCCCAGTACAGGTGATAGCCGTCGAGCCCGTCCACGTCAGCCAGCGCCGCCCACCCGGCATCAGGGCCATCGGCGTGGCCGATCGCGGCTGCCCGGTTGAGCCGCACCACCGGCGACGGGTCGAAGGCGACGTACTGGTCATAGAGCGCGACGATCCGGGACCAATCGACCGACGCCGCATCGGGCGCCGTCGAGTGATATGCCGCGATGAGAGCCTGAAACTGAAACGGGCCCGGTTGGCGATGCGCCATCGCCGTCGCGATCGTCCGATTCGCTGCCGCGATCTCGGCGCGGTGCCAGCGAGTGCGGTCCTGCTGATCGAGGGTGATGAGACGATCGCCGTCGAAACGAGCGTCGCGGCGGGCATGCACGAAACCCATCAGAGCTCGCAAGGCGACGACCTCGGGGTCGTCCGGCCGCAGCGAGATGAGAACGTCGGCGAGGCGTATCGACTCCTCACAAAGGTCGACTCGGGTCGCACCGTGGGCCCCTGACCGCGAGAGATACCCCTCGTTGAACATCAAGTAGATGACCTGCAACACCGCGCCGAGGCGGGGCTGCAGCTCGTCCGGCATCGACATCGGAATGCCGGCGACTCGAATCTTCTTCTTCGCTCGGGTGATGCGGGCCGCGATCGTCGGCACCGGCGTCAGGTAGGCGCTTGCAATCTCGTCGGTCGACACGCCCGCAACGAGCCGCAACGTCAAGGCGACCTGTGCGTCTCGTGCAAGTGCCGGGTGACAACACAACAGGAGCAGTCGGAGCCGTTCGTCTGGCGTGTGGTCGAGGTCCATGTCGAAGTCGTCGGTTGCCGGCGTCGGTTCGTCAGCGCCGGGAGGGATTGCCCGCAACGCATCGGTTGCTCGTTCGCGGGCCGCCCGTCGCCGGAGGAGATCGATCGCCCGGTTGCGGGCGACCGTCATCAACCAACCACCCGGGTTGTCGGGGATGCCGTCGGTTGGCCAACGGTCCGCCGCTCGAACGAGCCCGTCCTGAACGGCCTCATCGGCCAGATCGAGGTCGTTGAACCGCTTCGCGAGCAACGCAAGCACCCGGCCCGAGTGTTCCCGGGCCAGGTGCGTCAGCGCGGCGTCGAGGTCAGGGCTCAGAGGTCGGTCGACGGGTTGAAGCCGACGGGGCGGATCTCGAACCGGCCCACCGGAATCGGGATACGGCGGGCGATGTCGAGGGCGGCGTCGAGATCGGGGACCTCCACGATGTAGAACCCGCCGATTTGTTCTTTGGTGTCGGCGTAGGGGCCGTCGGTGATCGACTCACCCCCGTCCGCTTCCTTGGTGAGCATGGTTGCGCTCGAGGAGTCGACGAGGCTGGCGCCGCCGACGAACTGGCCGGCTTCGATGAGGCTCTGATTGAGTGCCATCCATTCGCCCATCATCTGTTCGAATTCGGGGGTACCGGGCTGGATGTCGGCGTGGCTGGCTTCATCGCTGTAGTGGAAGATCATGTACTGCATTGGTCGCTGTTGCTTTCTCGTGGGGTTTGTGCTGGTCGGGTGATGGCGGGTCAGACGGCGGCGGCGAGGTTGGCGAGGGTGGTTCGCATGCCGTCGGCGAGGTGAGCGGATCGGTCGGTGACGCCGTTGCGGCGTTGGATGAACCTGATGATGGCCGGTGACGGCGAGTCCTGCTTGACCGACTCGACCACCCGCGTGCCGCCATCGACGGCTTCGAAGTCGTAGCGCCACGTCGGGCCGGACGTGCCGGGGACCTTGAACTCGAAGGCGACGCCACGGTCGGCGCGTGTCACCGTTGGTTTGGTCGACCAGGACGCCTTGCCGAGCGAGTTGGTCCCCTTGAATCGGGCGCCCGGGACCGGTGCGGTTGCGCCCTTGATCCACTCGGCGTGGGTGGTCTCGGGGCTCCACTCGCCCATGCGGGTGATGTCGGCGACGAGGTCGTACACGGTTTCGGGCGACGCCGAAATGGTGGCTTCGACGGTGATGTCGACGGGCTGGTGTTTGGTCATCGGATTCCCTCCGGAGTCGAGGCCCGACCGGGTGTCGAGCGCTGATTCACTCCGATGACGCACGCCTCGCCAGAAATCGACAGCCCCCTCCCAGAAAACTGATCTCTGCGTGGAAGAGCCGGTATCGCCTGCTCTTCTCCGCTGAGATCACCAAAGAAGTGGCGGCGCTCAGCTTGTCGAGTGGGTGGCGTTGGCCAGGCCGGCGAACCACGAGACATCGACGCCGGCGACGGCACCGATCACCATGACCGACGGCGACGGGATCGGATCACGCCCCAACTCGTCGAGGGTGCCCCGCCACACCTCTTGCTTGTCGTAGGTGCCCCAATGGACCCAGGCCGCAGGCGTGTTGGACGGGCGTCCCCCCATTTCGAGCCGCGCGGCGATCTGGCGAGCCCGCCCGGCGCCCATCAGCACGACCACCGTGCCGTTGGTCGCAGCGATGGCATCCCAATCGACCGTCTGCCCGCTCAGGGGATCTTCGTGCCCGGTCACGAAGGTGACCGACAGCGCCTCGTGCCGCAATGTCACGGGAATGCCGGCATAGGCGGGCGCTGCGATCGCCGACGTGATGCCGGGCACGATCTCGACATCGACCCCGGCCTCGGCGAGCGCCGCCGCCTCTTCGCCTCCCCGAGCGAAGATGCACGGATCGCCGCCCTTGAGCCGGACGACGAACTGGCCTCGTTTCCCTCGTTCGACGAGCAAGGCGTTGATCTCGTCTTGGGTCATGGTCGGGCGTCGCGGTTCTTTCGCCGCGCTGATCAGCTCGCATCCGTCGGGCGCGAGCGACAAGACGTCGGGCCCGACAAGGCGGTCGTGCACGACGACGTCAGCCTGACCGAGCAGCTTGGCCCCCTTGACGGTGATGAGCCCAGGGTCACCTGGGCCCGCGCCGACGAGATAGACGGTCATGAGGTCGACTCCGATCGGCGGGCCGCGTGGCGGACCGCGGCGTTGAATGCGCCCGCCGCGGCGGGCGTGCCACCCCGCTCGCCGTCGTTCGTGACGCTGATGAGGGCCAGCGGGCTCTCCCAGAGCGCGGCCTTGGATTCTTTGGCACCGACGAATCCGACCGGCAGCCCAACCACGGCCGCCGGTTCGACCAGCCCGGCCTCGTGCAGCCGAAGAAGTTCGAACAGGGCAGTCGGCGCATTGCCGCAAAGGAACACCGCCCCGGTCGGCTGCTCCTTCGCGGCGAGCCGAAACGCCTCGGCGCTGCGAGTCGAACCCTCCGGCGCAACCGGCACCTCGGGCAGGTAGCAGCGGGTCGGGTAGCGGGTGATGCCGGCGGCGAGCATGCCCGCATCGACGATCACCGGTGCGCCCGCCTCGACGGCGGCGACGAGCGCATCGCCGGCGTCGGCGCCGATTCGGGCCGAGTCGGCGAACGACAGATCGGCGGTGGCGTGAATCATTCGTTCGATGATCGAACGGTCGACCGGGTCGTGATGAGAAAGATCGACTCGTTCGGCGAGGATCCGATAGCTCTCGACCTCGATGGGGTGGATCTCGGTCACGACCAACCTCCGCCGGTGATCGACAGCTCATCGATCGCGCCGACCGGGCAGATCTCGACACAGGCGCCGCAGGCCGTACAGCGATCATCGATCACGTGCGGTTTCTTGGGCGCAGGAACCAGCGCACGAGGGGCACACGTGATGAGGCAACTTCCACATGCGGTGCAGCGGTCATCGATGCGGACGGTTTCACGCGTCATAGCCACGAGGGGTCACCATCCTTCCGTTGAGCATTTCGGTGGTCGACGAGCCGACGATCACGATCGAGAACATGTCGACCATCGCGGGATCGAAGTCGTCGAGGGTCGTCGTCGTGACCGTTTGGGTCGGGCGGGTCGCGTTGTAGACGATGCCGACCGGCGTCGTCGCGGGACGGTGGGCGAGCAAGGTTTCGCGAGCCCATACCAGTTGCTCGGTTCGGCGTTGGGAGCGGGGGTTGTAGAACGCCACCGCCATGTCGGCCTCAGCGATCGCGGTGACCCGCTTCTGAATCAGCGGCCAGGGAGTCATCAGGTCGGAAAGGCTGATCAGCGCGTGATCATGGGCCAACGGCGCACCGAGAATCGATGCCGCCGCCAAGCTGGCGGTCACGCCGGACACGATGTGGACCGGTGGGTTCCCGAGGCGGGGAGCCACCTCGAGCACGAGGGTCGCCATCGCGAAGATGCCGGAATCCCCCGAGCACACCAGCGCAACGGTGTCGCCCGCGGCGGCGAGCTCGACGGCTTCGGTGCAACGGTCGACCTCGGCTCCGATCGGACTGCGAATGACCCGATGGCGAGGGGACAGGAGCTCCTCGCATTGATCGACGTAGAGGTTGTAGCCGATGACCACATCGGCCGACCGGATCGCGGTGACCGCTTCGGGTGTGCGATGCCGGGCGTGGCCCGGGCCGAGTCCGATCACCCGTACTTCACCGAGCGGGCGATGCCGCCGGGCGATGGCGAGCGTCGCCTCGGCCCCCTTACGTTTCTCGCTGATGAGCTCTGCGCCGGGGCCCGCGGCGAGCAGGGCGGCAGCTTCGGCGACCGAGCCGGTACCGACCTCGGCCTGCACGACCTCGCTCGGGTTCGGGACGACCACCTCGGCCAGGTCGATGTTGCGGAAGGACACGACTGGCAACCCGAGCGAGGTGACGACCAGATCGGCCTCGCGGCGATCGATGGTGGCGACCTGAGCGACCGATGCCTCGGCGAGGCCATGCTCCGCGACCGCAACCGCAATCAACGATGATGCCGCGTCGGCGGCGGCGTTGGACGACGCGCCGACCCCCAACACGAGCGACGGCGGGTGCAACACGACATCCCCGGCAGCCGGCTCATGCGCGAGATCGGTGACGATGATGCGTCGATCGGCGCCCGGGGTCGAGGTCGGAAGTCCCTCCGGGAGCGGCCAATCGAGCCGATTGTCGATCTCCACCGGTTCGCTGTCGAGCATCGCACGCGTCACTGCTGCAATGTCGCCTCGAGCAGTGATGCCCGGCATGGTGTCGAG
>JBCCYT010000058.1:0-23002 GCA_039188975.1 Actinomycetota bacterium | reverse complement strand
GTGGTGTTGGCCTTTGAGTTCTTCGAGGCGGTAGCCGACGGTGCCGGTGAAGAGTTCGTTGGCGGTGATGATGGTGCCGTCGGGTTCGAATTCGATCACGGCTTGGGTGCGGTCGCGGATCTCTTGTTGAGACATGCGTTGGCGGGTGATGTCGGTGGCGAACTTCACGACCCGGTCGACCTGCCCGTGCTCGTCATACACCGGGTTGTACGTCGCCTGAATCCAGACGTCGCGGCCCCCTTTGGCGATCCGTCGATATTCGGCGGTGTGAAAGATGCCGCTGGCGAGGTCGCTCCAGAAGTCGAGATAGGCCTTCGAAGCGGCCTCGACCGGGTCGACGAAGATGCGGTGGTGTTGGCCGACGATCTCTGCATGGGTGTAGCCGAGCGCGGCGAGGAAGTTGTCGTTGGCGCTGATGATCGTTCCATCCGGATGAAAGTGAATCACCGCCTGAGAATCGTTCAGCGATGCGATGACGCGATGCTCGGTTCCCCCGTATTGCTCCGCAATGACGTGGGCGGTGGCCGACACGACAGTCCCGGAGGTGGCGCGCTTCTTGGTCTTCAACAGCATGAGCACGTCCTGTCAGATCGGCGGGGAGGAAGACCAACAGCTTCGTCTCACTTAGTGAAAATATGAGCGGCAGGTTGTGGTCGGCCTCCCTGCGATGACGCTCTAACCTCGGGTCCATGTTGGATCGGATCGAGAGCCTCGAGCACGAACTGCGAGACGTCGAGATCCGCCTCGGTGATCCATCGGTCCAGAGCGACCCTCGCCAGCTCGCTGACCTCGGTCGCCGCTTCAAACAGCTCGAGTCAGTCGTGGCCGTCGCCAATCGGTTGCGCCAAGCCCACGACGACGTCGCTGACTTCCGCGAGATGCTGTCGATGGCCGAACCCGGCGAGCGCGACGAATTTCGGGCCGAAATCGAGCGACTCGAAACCCAGGTGATCGCCGACGAAGACGAGCTTCGGGTACTGCTCTTGCCGCCCGACCCAAACGATGGGCGCAACGTGATCCTCGAGATCCGAGGCGCAGCCGGAGGCGAGGAGGCAAACCTCTTCGCCAAAGACCTCTACGAGATGTTCGACTCGTTCTCCAAACGACAGGGCTGGCGCATCGACATCATGTCGGCGTCGCACAGCGACCTCGGCGGGTACAGCGAAGTCACCGCCATGCTGACAGGGGAGGCGGTGTGGACTCGCATGAAACATGAAGCCGGTACCCATCGTGTGCAGCGGGTGCCGGTGACCGAGAGCCAGGGCCGAATCCACACTTCGTCGGCCACCGTGCTCGTGATCCCCGAGGCCGACGAAGTTGAGGTGCAGGTCGACGACAACGATCTTCGCATCGATACGTATCGAGCGTCGGGACCGGGTGGACAGTCGGTCAACACGATGGATTCGGCCGTCCGCATCACCCATGTGCCGACCGGCGTCGTCGTGTCGATGCAGGACGAGAAGAGCCAGCTCAAGAACAAGGACAAAGCGTTGCGGGTGCTGAAAAGTCGGTTGCTGCAGATCGAGCAGGAGAAGGCCGACGCCGAAGCCGCGAAGCTGCGGGGGTCTCAGGTCGGCTCCGGCGATCGGTCCGAGAAGATCCGCACCTACAACTACAAAGAGAATCGAGTGACCGATCATCGCATCGGCCTGACGATTCACAAGCTCGACCGCATCATCGCGGGCGAGCTCGACGACATCAGCGACGCCCTGGTCGCCGAAGAGCGTCGCCGCCAGCTCGAGGACGAGGAGTGACCGACCTCGACGGCACGGTTGCCTGGTCGGACCTTCTGAACGAGGCGACGACCCGCCTCGAACGGGCCGGGATGGAGGCGCCCGCGATCGATGCTCGCCGAATCATCGAACAGGCGACCGGTGCTGAGCCGCGCGATTTCCACGGCGTACTCGACGAGCTCGCGACAGTTCGCGGTGTGGCCGCCTTTGATGCGATGGTTGCGCGTCGAGAGGCAGGGGAGCCGCTGCAATACGTCGTCGGTCGGTGGGGCTTTCGCGATCTCGACGTGATGGTCGATCGACGGGTCCTGATTCCGCGGCCCGAGACCGAGGTGGTGGCCGGATTGGCCATCGACGAGGTTGTTGCCCGAAGCGGCGGTGGTCGAGATGTTGTCGTCGCCGATCTCGGTACCGGCTCAGGGGTGATCGGACTCTCGATCGCATCCGAGTGCCCGGCCGCCCGCGTTCTGGCCGCTGATCGCTCCGCGGAGGCGCTTGCGGTTGCTCGAGCCAACCTGAGCGGCCTGGGCCGCGCCGCAGCGCGGGTCAGCTTGCACGAAGGCTCCTGGTTCGAAGCGCTCCCTGAGAGCGTGCGGGGCGCGATCGACGTACTCGTCGCCAATCCGCCCTACGTCGCTGACGGTGAAGAACTCCCTTCTGTGGTGGGGGAATGGGAACCGACCATGGCGCTGCGTGCCGGCCCGGTGGGCGACGAAGACTTGGTCACCATCGTCGATGGGGCTGGAGCGTGGATGGCGCCGGGCGGTGCCGTCGTGCTCGAGATGGCCCCCATGCAGACCGCCACGATCGCCGAGCGCTTTCGATCGTTGGGGTGGCCCGCGTCGATCCACGATGATCTCGCCGGTCGGAGCCGTGCGGTCGTGGCGCGGGTACCAACGACCGCGGGGTGACGTTCATCCTTCGGAGCGGGGCGCTCGGCTCTAGGATCTCGGCATGCGCATCGCCGTTGGCTCCGATCACGCTGGTTTCCACCTGAAGGAATCCCTCGCAGCTCACCTGCGCGAAGCCGGCCACGAGATCATCGACTGCGGCACACACTCCGACGAACGGGTCGACTATCCCGACTTCGGTGCGGCCGTCGGTCGAACAGTGCGTGATGGTGGCGCCGACGGTGGGTTGTGTGTGTGCGGCAGCGGGATCGGCATTGCGATGGCCGCGAACAAGATCGACGGCATTCGTGCCGCGACCGTGCACGATGTCACGAGTGCGCGCTTGACCAAGCAACACAACGACGCCAACGTCATCTGCATCGGCGAGCGGCTCACCGGGCCCGAGGTGGCCAGGGACTGCGTCGATGCCTGGCTTGCGGCATCGTTTGAGGGTGGGCGTCACGAAGGCCGGGTCGCCAAACTCGACGCACTGGGCCGTCACCGCTGACGGCCGACGAAAACCCGTCCCGCCGGACGGGTTCGATTCGATTACCTGCGAGTACGCTGCCGACGTTGTTGTTTCTGGAGGTGAAACCATGCCATGGCCAAGCAGTGCCGATGACCCCGCACTCAAATTGATCCGCGATGAAGAGATTCGTCAGAACTCCACGATTCAGTTGATCGCCAGCGAGAACTTCGCGTCGCCCGCCGTCATGGCGGCCACCGGCTCGGTGCTGACCAACAAGTACTCCGAGGGCTACCCCGGGAAGCGCTACTACGGCGGCAACATGGTCGTCGATCAGCTCGAAGACCTGGCCCGCGATCGGATTTGCGAGATCTTCGGCGCAGACCACGCCAACGTGCAGCCCCATGCCGGTGCCATCGCCAACATGGGTGTGTACCAGGCACTGCTGGAGCCGGGCGACACCATTCTCGGCCTCAGCCTCGACCATGGTGGCCATCTCACCCATGGTTCGCCCGTGAACTTCTCCGGCCTGCAGTACAACTTCGTGAGCTACGGCGTGACCGCGAGCGATGAGCGCATCGACATGGAAGAAGTCCGCGAGAAGGCCCGCGAACGCAAGCCGAAGCTGATCGTCGCCGGTGCAACTGCCTACCCCCGGATCATCGACCCTGCGCCGTTCCGGGAGATCGCCGACGAGGTCGGCGCGATGTTGATGTTCGACGCGGCGCACATCGCCGGGTTGATCGCTGGCGGCGTGCATCCCAACCCGATGCCGTACGTCGACGTCATGACGTTCACGACCCACAAGACGCTTCGGGGTCCTCGTGGTGGCTGCATCCTCGCCCGATCCGAGCACGCAGCAGCGATCGACAAGGCGATGTTCCCCGGGTTGCAGGGCGGTCCGCTCGAGCACGCCATCGCCGCCAAAGCGGTTGCGTTCGGCGAGGTGCTCGACCCGTCATTCTCCCACTACGCGCAAGCGGTGGTCGCCAACGCCGCGGCGCTCGCAGAGGCGCTCGCCGGGCACGGCTTTCGGCTGTGCTCCGGCGGCACCGACAACCATCTCTTGCTCGTCGACCTTCGCACGTTCGACGAGGAGCTCACGGGCAAAGTCGCCCAGGCGGTCCTCGACGACGCCGGCGTGAGCCTCAACAAGAACACGGTGCCTGATGATCCGCGGTCACCGTTCGTCACCTCGGGTGTCCGCATCGGCACGCCGGCGGTCACCACCCAGGGCATGGGTGTCGACGAGATGGTGACGATCGCCGAGTTGATCGCTCGAGCGCTGCGCGACCGAGAAGACCCGGCCGCCGTCGCGGCTGTGAAGCAGGAGGCCGAAGCGCTGTGCGCTCGGTTCCAGCCCTACCCAGAGCTCGGAGCCTGAGCGAGGTCGGACCGGGGTCGGGGCTGTGCCGTCGCTGTCGGCCTACCTGATCGTTGGGGGCACGGCCGCGCTGGTCACGTTCCTGCTCATCCCGCTCGTCATCCGCATATCGCCTCGTATCCGGGCGGTGGTCGAGCCCGATGAACGTCGGGTCCACACCCGACCCACGCCGACGGCGGGCGGTGCGGCCATGATCGTCGGGGTGTTTGCCGCCGTCGTGGTCGCGTTTCTCCATCCCGAGTTCGAAGATGTGATGGCGGCCCGCACCGAGATGCTCGGTGTGGTGGTCGCCGCGTCCGTGATCTGGAGCGTGGGGTTCGTCGACGATGTCCGTGAGATTTCGCCGCCCGCGAAGATGGCGGGGATGGTGCTCTCGGGAAGCCTGCTGTCGTTGACCGGTGTCTCGATCTTGGTCTTTCGGGTGCCGTTCTTCGACGTGTTGTTCCTGTCGACCGATTGGTCGTTCTTCATCACCGTGTTCTGGGTGATCGTGATGGCCAACATCGTCAACGTGATCGATGGCCTCGACGGTCTGGCCGGCGGCATCGTCGCAATCGCCTCCGGGACGTTTCTGCTCTACGCCCTGCAGCTCGGCGACGAGGCAGTGCTCGACCCGTCGAACCCCGGCGCCTTGTGGGCGAGCATCACGTTTGGCGTGTGCGTGGGATTCCTTCCCCACAACGTGCACCCCGCTCGCATCTTCATGGGTGATGGCGGCGCCTTGCTCCTCGGCTTGTTGATGGCGGCATCGACGATGAGCGTCGGCGGCCGAGCAACAGCTGAGTTCTCCGGCCAGTCGTTCTTCTTCTTCGCCCCGATCTTCATTCCGCTGGTGATCCTGGGCGTGCCGGTGATCGACACCATCTGGGCGGTGATCCGCCGAACCGCCCGAGGCAAGAGCTTTGCGTCGGCCGACAAAGGCCATCTGCATCACCGACTGATGAACCTGGGGCACGGGCATCGCCGCGCCGTCTTCATCCTCTGGGGTTGGACGGCGTTGCTGTCAGCCTTCGTGCTGTACCCGACCTACACGGGCGAGGGTGATGCGATTGTCCCCATCGGGATTCTTGCCCTCGCCCTTGCCCTCTTCACGCTTCTGCATCCACGCGTGTCGGGGAGCAACGGCGAGACCCATGTGGCGAAGGCAACCGAGGGCGAATCGACGGTCACCCAACCGGACTGACGTCAGATGACGTCGACCGGCACGCCGACGGGAAGCCCGATGTCGTTGACCAACCGGGTGATGTCATCGTTGTGCATCCGGATACAGCCGGCCGACACGTTGGTGCCGAGCGTGTCTGGATCATTGGTGCCGTGGATGCCGAGTTGGCCGTCACCGCCGTTGAACGACGTGAACGTCTCGCTGAATCCCGACAACCCATAGGCGAACGCACCGTAGACGGTGTCGGGCTCGGGCGGCCGCAGGAGTTCGGTGGTGTAGTAGCGACCGAGTGGTGTCGGCGCGTTCTCCCGCGCGACGCCAACCGTTGTTTCGAAGAGCGGTCGTTCTCGTTCGTACAGCGTGAACAGGAACGCATCGAGCTGGACTTCGATCGCGAAGTTGTGACGGGTGAGGCGGACGTCGCTTCCATCGATCCACCCGAAGCTGCCGTTCGGGCGGCTGGGCAGCAGCACCTCCATCCGTTGGAGGTCGTTCAGCTGCTCGACCAAGAAGACGAGTGGCCCACCACTGGGGACCGGGTTGGCGAACTCGAGCACCGGGGTGTTGGAGTCGACCGCCGCAGCGACTGCGACGGCGGGGACGATGGCTTCGGCGACGAACGAAATCCCCGGGAGGTCCTCCTCGGGAACGTCCACCGGGAGGCCCGACTCTTCTGGGGCGCTGGGCAATGACGAGGTTGGCGCGACCGAGGCGTCGGGGGCGGCGAGGGTTGTCGTCGTGCGTGGCCCGCCGGGCTGGAGCGGAATGTTGCTGCCGGCATAGTCATCGAGCAGCTCACGTTCGGGTCGCGCGCAGGCCGCCAAGCCCAATGCGGAGGCTCCGAGGAGAAAGCGACGCCGATCCATGACCAGCGACGCTAGCGAACCGAGGTCGACAAGCTGGGGCACGAACCGTTCGAGCTAGTGCTCGGCATCCTCTGGGTTGAGTTCTTCGAGGTCCAGGCCTGCGGTCTCGGGGAAGACGGTCAGGATGAGGACGACAACGACCGCGGGGCCAAGCGCCATGACGGCAAGGGGCGCGCCGAGACTTCCCCACCGGTCGGAGAGGTACCCGACGAGCGCGAGACCAACTGCGCTTCCGAGCACACCGACCATGACGATCAGCGCATTCGCCCGGCTGCGGTTTCGGGTGCCGAACAACTCCGGTCCGTAGACGGCCAGCGCGGGGACGGCGACCGCTCCGACGACATTCCCGAGCAGTTTCGCGATCCACATCGCAGGGCCGGTGACGAGGAACGAGGCGACGGCCCCGGCGGTACCGGCGACCAACCCGATCGCGGCGACTGGCCGGCGGCCCCAGGACTCCGAAAGGGCACCACCGATCAGCACCCCGATGCCGACTGGCGTCGCTGTGACGAGGGTGAAGACCGAGATCGCGCCGGCCGAGAACGACCGTTCATCACGAAGAAACTCGTTCTGAAAGCTGCTCGCAGGGGCCGCAAACAGCGCCAGGAGGAAGAGACTGACCCCGAGCAGGCTGAACCGAACGAGGAGTCGGTTGCGGCCGCGGTCGTCGAGCGAGACGGGCTCGTCGTCGGCGTGCTCTGTGAATCGTGCGGTTTCTGGCAGCCGCCGGCCGGCCCAAGCAATGACTGCGATTCCCAAAATGGCGGCGAAGTAGATGATCCGCCAACCGCGAAGGTCGACGTCCGCGATCGGCAGGATCCACACCGCCATGCCCGATCCGAGCCCTGCGCTCATCGTCAGCACCGACGCGGCCCAGGCGCGGGTCCGGGTCGGCATTTCCTCCACCGCGATGATCGCAATGAGGATGCCGAGCGCCGTCGACAAGCCTCTTGCGATCAGCTGCGAGCCGCCGAGGAAGGCGAGATTGGGCGAGAGGCCTCCCAGAACGGTGAACGCGCAGCTCGAGACACCCGTGAACAACAGCAGTGGTCGACGGCCCCGGCGGTCGGCCATGGCCGATGTGATCAACGTGACGAGCACCCCGAAGCGCACCAGGCTGAACACCAGGCCCTGCGCGGTGTTTCCTCGGTCGAACTCGTCGGCCGCGAACGAGAGTGTCTGGGTGAGAACGGTGCCGAGGTAGCCGTCGACGATTTGGATTGCGCAGAGCAGGCCGAGCACCGTCGCCGCGTGGGCACTCAGCCGATCGGGTGGGGCCCACCAGTAGCCGAAGTGATCTTGGCGATGGCGAATCGCCCGCCGAACCGGCCACGCGAGCAGCCACCCCCACACCGGAACCGCGAGGCGGAAGGTTGTGGTCTGGACGACGTCGTGGCGGCCATCGGGTCGGGGGCGGGCCTCGAGCGTCCGTTCGTACGCATGGAAGGGTCCGTCATCGAGTCCCCACCGGTCGACTCCGTCGGCGGTCTCGCCGACGATGTCCGTGCGGGGTTGACGCATCGACGCGAGCTCCTCGTCATCGCACACCGAAACTTGTCTGACGAGCGTCACGGATCACGATGCTACGGCCCTATCCTGTGGCTCCGATGAAGGGCCCGTTGCTCGACGATCCCCGAGCCGATGCACTGTCGGCTGCGGCTCGGCGACTGCTTCGCCGGCCCCGTCCTCGATTCCGGGGGGTGTTGCACCGGTGGGCTGCCGTCATGTGCGTTCCGGTCGGTGTCGTCTCGATCATCGCCGCAGACGGGGCGAGAGCCCGGGTCGCCATCACCGTGTATGCCGTCGGCGCCCTCGTGATGCTCGGAGCGTCGGCGATCACCCATTTGCGGGACTGGCCGATCGAGCGAGTCGAGGGCCTGGTACGTCTCGACCATTCGGCGATCTTCGTGATGTTCGCCACCTCGGCGACACCGATCGCCGTGCTCGGGTTGACCGGCGGACGAATGTGGGCGCTTCTGGCCGTTGGGTGGTTCGGGGCCGCGGCCGGGATCATCCTCGAGTACCTTCCCTTCCACCCACCTCGAGGGCTGGTCAACACGATCTACTTGACCTTCGGGGCATCGTTCCTGCTCTTCTTGCCGTGGCTCATCGACGCCTTGACCACTGGCCAGCTCGTCTTGCTCCTCGGAGGGGGCGCCGCGTACGTCGTCGGGGCCGTGATCGTCGGCGCCCAGTGGCCCGACCCATGGACCGACACGTTCGGCTACCACGAGATCTGGCATGTGCTGGTCGTGGTCGGTGCGAGCGTGCACTACGTGCTGGCGCTGCAGCTTGCTGGGGTGCTCTGAACTCGCCGTCGTCCAGCGCGGTCACATGCTGAAGGTCCGGGGCCAGTCGTCGGTGCGCAAGACCGCGTCGCTCCCGCCGTCGACGAAGATTACCGACCCGCATGCAAAGCGGGCGGCGGGTGAGAGCATGAAGCAGATCCACGACGCGATGTCGTCGGGCTCTGCTCGTCCGGTGGGCACCGGCAGCTGGCTGGTGAGCGGACCGTACGTTGGATCATTGTCACCGCCGGCGAGCAAAGGGGTCTGCACCGCGCCTGGCGCGATGACGTTGAGGCGGATGTCGTGTCCGACCCAGTCGGCGGTTGTCGCCTGACGCCGGCACCATCGGGTGATCGCCGTCTTCGAGGCGCCATAGGCAACGGCGGAATCGAACGGGGGACCGATGTCGGCCAGGATCGATGTGATGGCCGTCCGGTCGCTCGAGAGAAACGCGTCGATCAAGGGATCCGGAAGGTTGGGGGTGACGGTGGTGGCGTTCGAACCGATCTGCACGACCGATGCGCAGGCGCTTGCGGCAAGCGCAGGGCGAAGCCCGTCGAGGAGCGCTTCGCTGCCGAAGTAGTTGACCTCGACGATCAGATCGGCGGCGACCGGAACGCTGAGACCAGCTCCGGGAACGAGTCCATCGAGTACACCGTCGCATCGTTCGAGCGTTTCGGCGACGGCAACCGCCCGGCCTGCATCGGTGGAGAGGTCGGCGATCACCTCCGCATCTCGAAGGTCGATACCGATCACACGATGGCCGTCGGCCTCCAGCATTGCCCGTGTGGCCGCGCCGATTCCCGAAGCCGACCCGCTGATCGCGATCGTTCGCATGTGAAACCCCCTGTTGCGGTGCACGATGATCCTCCCGCTGGGCCAGACTGGGCAAATGCAGCCTGCGCCGTGGGTCCACCGGACCCGACAAGAGTGGTTTGCGCCCAGCCGATGACGGAACCGACTCGACCCTCCACTCCCGCGCTGGCGGGTGGCACGAATCTCGACCAGCTCATGCCGGTCGTGTTGTTCTTCGTGCTGTACAACGTCTGGGACATCATTCCGGCGGTACTGGCCGCGACGGCATGGTCGATCAAGGCGGCGATCGGCCGCCGTCGCCGAGGTCTCGCGATCGGCTGGTGGCTTCCAACCGTCTCGATCTACCTGATCGTTCGGGCGGCCATCACCGTTGCTGTCGACCAAGACGTGATCGACTTCGGTGTCAGCTCGGAGGCGGTCTACTTCGGTATCGGATTCGCGACGAAGTTCCTGATCGGCATCGCCGTGGCCGTCACCATCATCATCGGGCGTCCCGTGCTGGCATGGGCCATTCCGATGGTCATCTCGCTTCCCCGCGCCGTGCTCGATGACCCGCGCTACCTCCGCACGATGGCCAATGCGTCTTGGATCATCGTCTTCTACGAAGTCGGCTCCGCGATCTGGGACGTGTGGCTCTACAACAACTCCGGTTTCAACCTGTTCTTCTTGGCCCGAAGTGGCTCGAACTTCGTCTTTGCGTTCATCTGCATCACCGCGGGGTTGATGTACATCGACCGGGGCCTGGAACCGATCGAGGAGTACCCCGGGATCGCCGAGTTGCTTGAGGGCCAGGGCCGCCCCGTCTCGTGACCCACGGCCCGCTCGTCGTCCTGCACGACCATCTCGATGGCGGGGTGCGGCCCGCAACCGTTCTCGAACTGTGTCGGGCCGCCGGCGTGGCGACACCCGTCGATGACGCGGGTGCGTTGGCCGACTGGATGACGATCGATCCGGGTCTCCCGATCGAGGAGGCGTTCTCTCGGTTCGATCTGGTCACCGCTGCACTCCAGACACCCGAGGCGCTTCGGCGGGTGGCACGAGAGGCGGTCGAGGATCTCGCCGCCGACGGGGTGATTCATGCCGAGCTGCGGTTCGCTCCATTGCTTCACATCGCGGGTGGGCTGAGCCCCCGAGAGGTCCTCGCTGCGGTGTCGGCCGGACTCGACGATGGACACGCGACAAGTGGGCTGGATGCGAAGCTCATCGTGTGTCTCATGCGTGATCAACCGCCGTCTGGGTCGGAGGCGGCGGTCGATGCTGCGGTTGCCTTCGGCGGCCGAGTGGTCGGTGTCGACGTGGCAGGCATCGAGCCGGGCTTTCCGGCCGAACTGCACCAGGATGCGCTTGCTCGGGCGAAGACGGCCGGCCTCGGCGTGACGATCCACGCCGGTGAGATGGACGGCCCCCATCAGGTGGCGAGTGCGCTTGCCTGTGCGCCTGATCGCATCGGACACGGGTGGCGCATCATCGACGACTGCACGGTGACCGACGGCCGGATTGCGGGGCTCGGACCGACGGCGGCTGCATTGCGAGATGCGGGACTGCCGCTCGAAGTGTGCTTGACCTCCAATGCCTGTCTCGGGTTGCCGATCGCTGATCATCCGGTGCGGCTGCTCGCTGACGCCGGGTTCCGGGTCGGACTGAACCCTGATGACCGGTCCATCACCACGACCTCGGCGCGTCGTGAGTTCGCGCTCGCCCGCGACGTCCTCGGTCTCACCGACATCGAACTCGCCGCGATGAGCGAGCGGGCCGCGGTCGCGGCGTTCCTGCCCGACGAGGAACGTGCGGCCCTGGTCGCCCGAGTCCGCGCCGGATGGGACGTCACCGTTCCGCGGCTCGTCCACCTGGCTGAACGAGACCGATGGGCCGCCGCCCACGCCAGCGGGGTCTACCTGCCGGCGGAGTTCGTACGGGATGGGTTCATCCATCTGTCGTCGCTTCATCAGGTCTTGACCCCCGCCAACCGGTTTTACCGAGGCCGAGACGACCTGGTGGCGGTCGTCATCGACGCACTGATGATCGACAATGCGCTCGTCTGGGAACCCGGCACGGGCACCGATGAGTACTTTCCCCATCTGTACGGTGCGCTCGGGACCGATGCCGTCTTGGCCGAGATTCCATTCCCGCCCGAACCCGACGGCAGTTTCTTGCTCCCGCCTGCCTTGGTGCGGGCGATCCGTCGCTAGTCGCCCAGGATCGGCGCGTAAGGGTCGGTACCGAAGTCGCGGAGCAGTTCGCCATAGTCGGCGCCCCGGCGAAGGTTCTGGCCTCCGTCGACCGCCAGGTTCTGGCCGGTGAGCCATGCCGATTCGGGACCAATGAGAAAGCGCACCATCTCTGCGATGTCGTCGGGCTCGCCGACTCGCCCGAGCGGAATGAGCGGCAGGTAGTCGTCGAGGAGCGAGCCGCCGCCGGTGATCGGCGCCATGAGTTCGGTACCGACGATTCCCGGCTGGATGGAGTTGACCCGAACCCCGAACTGCCCCATCTCATCGGCCGCAATCCGGCACAGGTGATCGAGCCCGGCCTTGGCTGCGCCATAGGACCCGAGGCACCGGAACGGGTCCGCGCCGGCGTGCGACGAGCAACCGACGATCGATCCGCCACCAGATTGACGGGCCATTTGCACGCCGCCGTGCTTGAGGCACAAGAACGTGCCGACATAGTTGAGTTCCATCGTTGAACGGATCGTCTCGACATCGGTCGCCGCAAGCGGGCCGACACCGGTCGAGCCACCGGCGCAGGCGAACAACCCGTCGAGCCGGCCGGTGATATCGGCGGCGGCGGCCACGGCAGACCGCACCGCCTCCTCGTCGGTGACGTCAGCGACGACATGGCTGACGGTGACGTGCTCGTCGGCGTTGTGCTGAATACGGGCGACTGCGTCGATGAGTTTTGCCTCGGTTCGACCGCAGATCATCACATGGGCGCCGTCGGCTGCGAGCTTCGCAGCGGCAGCCTCACCGATCCCGCTCCCGCCCCCGGTGACCAGAACCGAATATCCCGTGATTGATCCCACAACTCGCCCTTTCGCTCGTGCCGGTCGAGACACTAGTTTCAGGGATCCGCGACCTTTGCATTGTCTGCAGCGTCGTGGAATGCGGCGGCCGCTCGGGGCGCCGAATGACCCTTCGATGGAGGAGAACGATGGGACTCAAGGATTTTGCCGACAAGGCCAAGGACGCCGTCTCGGACGCAGTCGACACCGCCAAGGACGCGGCCGACAAGGCAATGGATGTTGCTGGCGATGCGGTCGACAAGACGCGCGACGTGGTTGGGAACGCAGCTGAGGCAGCGGTCGACAAGGTCGATGACATGACCGGTGGCAAGGTGCCCGATGCGGTCAAGAGCGCGGTCGACAAGATCGACGGCGAGGACGAGACCTCCGAAGAGGAGTGACGATCTGACGTTTCGGCGTCACCTCTCGAAACCCATGACACACTGCGGCTCTCGAGCCGCAGTGTGTGCGTTTTGTGCGGGTTCAGCGGCGGCGGACGCTGACCGGGATGACGACTGCTCGCTCTTCGTCGTCTGACGCAGCGAGGTCGATTTCGGCCTCGAGGACCCATTCGTTGAAACCGGCGGGGTCGCAGATGGTCTGTGACGCAAACCCGGTGTCGAGATCGATGTCGAACCAGCGCGCCGACCGTGCGTCGGCGTCGATGTGGATGTGGTCGTGCTCGTCCCAGTAGGCCGCCATGTCCTCGGCGAGTTCGCCCTCTCGGTGGTGCGCAAGTTCGGTGACGACTCGGAACATCTCGTTGCGGACGAGCACGGTGAAGGCCCGCTGGTTGGCGGTGAAGGCCGCGACGGGCGGGGGCTCCATCGGTTCATCGCTGTCATCGGGGTTGCGGAGTTTCTCCCACTCGTCGAGGAGGCTCGAGTCGACCCGGCGGATCATCTCGCCGAGCCACTCGGTGAGGTCGTCGAACTCCTCGGACTCGATGTCGACCGGCACGCTCTGCACCATTGCCTTGTAGCAGTCGGTGAGGTAGCGCAAGACGGCGCCCTCGCTGCGCTTGAGGCCGTAGCGGGCGATGTACTGGTTGAACGTCTCCGCGTGTTCGAGCATGTCGCGCACGACCGACTTCGGCTGGACCCGATCCCGCCCGACCCAGGGGTGGTGACGGGCGAAGACCTCGAACGCCGGTTCGAGGAAATCGGCCTCGGGCTTCGGCCACGTCACCTGTTCGAGCTGCTCCATACGCTGCTCGTACTCGACGCCGTCTCGCTTCAGCTCAGAGATCAGGGTCTCCTTCGCTTTGTCGAGTTGGGCGAGCAGGACGACCATCGGGTTGTCGAGCACCGACTCGATCACGCTGAGCAGCTGCCAGGCGAAGTCGGGCGCGTCGCGATCGAGCGACTCGATCGCTTCCAGCGCGAACAGCGAGAGCGGCTGGTTGAGCCGGAAGTCGTCTTGCAGATCGAGGTTGATCCGAACCGGACGGCCCTGCTCGTCGGGTTCGTCGAGGGCCTGCAGCACCTCGGCCTCGATCAGCGAGCGGTAGACGGCGATCGAACGACGGATGTGACCGCGCTGGTTCTTGCGGGTTTCGTGGTTGTCGACCAGCAGGTTGCGCATCGCCGCGCAGCCGTCGCCGGGCCGATCGAGCACGTTGAGCATCATGGCGTGGCTCACCGTGAAACTGCTGTGGAGGACCTCGGGCTGGCCGGTGCTGAGGCGGGCCAAGGTGTCGCCGTCCCAGTGGGCGTAGCCCCGCTCGGGGGGCTTGCGCTTGACGAGCTTCTTCTTCTTTTTTGGATCGGTGGCGGCCTTGGCTTCGGCCTTCTTGTTCTCGACCACGTGCTCGGGGGCCTGCACCACGACCGAGCCGGCGGTGTCGAAACCCCGACGACCGGCCCGGCCTGCGATCTGTTGGAACTCACGCACCGAGAGCACCCGCACCCGGCGGCCGTCGTACTTGCACAGCTGGGTGAACAGCACCGTGCGAATGGGGACGTTGACGCCGACGCCGAGCGTGTCGGTGCCGCAGATCAGCTTGAGCAGACCTTGCTGGGCGAGCTTCTCGACGAGCAGCCGGTACTTCGGCAACAGGCCGGCGTGATGTACGCCGATGCCGGCCAGCACGAAGCGCTTGAGGTCTTTGCCGACCGGTGTGTCGAAACGGAACCCGCCGACGGCGGCCTTCACCGCCTCCTTCTCTTCCTTGGTGAGGACGTCGAGACTGGTCAGGCTCTGGGCCCGAGAGCTGGCCTCCTTCTGGGTGAAGTGCACGATGTAGATCGGCTGTTTGCCGTCGTCGAGCAGTTCCCCGATCGTGTCGAGGAGCGTGGACTCGCGGTACTCGAAGTCCAGCGGCACGGGTCGCGCAGCGCCCGAGACGAGCACGGTCTCTCGACCGGTGCGGCGGCTGAGGTCCTCTCGGAGCCCGGCGGTGTCGCCGAGCGTGGCCGACATCAGGAGGAAGTTCGGGCGAGACAGTTCGAGCAGCGGGACCTGCCACGCCCAGCCCCGGTCGCGGTCGCCGTAGTAGTGAAACTCATCCATCACCACGAGGTCGACGTCGGCTTCGGCCCCTTCCCGCAGCGATCGGTTCGCCAAGATCTCAGCGGTGCAGACGATCACGGGTGCGTCGCTGTTGACGGCCGCGTCGCCGGTGACCATGCCGACGTTGTCGGCGCCGAGGGCCGCCACCATCTCGAAGAACTTCTCGCTGACCAGCGCCTTGATCGGGGCCGTGTACACGGCCCGCTTGCCCTGGGCGACCATCGCGAACGCGCCGGCGAGCGCCACCATCGACTTGCCCGAGCCGGTGGGTGTGGCGAGCACGACGTTCTCGCCACCGAAGATGGAGACGATCGCCTCCTCTTGGTGGGGGTAGAGCTCCAGGCCGCGCCCCTCCACCCACTCGAGGAAGGCGAACAGCAGGTTGTCGGAGGAGGTGTCGTCCGGGAGGTGATCGAGCAGCGAGGCGGTCGCTCCGTCAAGAGAAGGCAAGGTGGGCTTCCTTCAGGCCGAACACGAAGGCGTTCGGCATTTCGATGTGCGGGGCGTCGGTGATCCGCTCGATGTGGTCGACCCGCTGGCGGAGCCGCTCGAAGAAGGTCCGGATCTCGAGCCGGGCCAGCGATGCGCCGAGACAGAAGTGGGTACCGAAGCCGAACGAGATGTGATGGTTCGGTGTACGGGTGATGTCGAGTGCTTCGGGGTCGTCGAAATGGTCGGGATCCCGATTCGCCGAGCCGTACGCCATCAGCACCTGCTGGCCCGAGCGGATGGTCTGGCCGTGCAGCACCACATCTTCGGTGGCGACACGGCAGAAGTTGTGGATCGGGGTGACAAAGCGGATGAACTCCTCGGCGGCGACCTCGATGTCGGCCCCGTCCTTGAGCAACTGCCACTGGTCGGGGTGGTCGGCAAGGGCGAGCAACGAACGAGCGATCACGGTCCGGGTGGTCTCGGCGCCGCCGTCGAGGAGCAGCAGGCAGTCGGAGATGATCTGGTCGAGACCGAACGGCACGCCCCCGACCTCACCACCCGTCTCGGCCTCGGTGGTGATCCACTTGGTCATGACATCGTCGTGGGGGCAGCCCGCGGCCACGTCGGCCTTCTTCGACTCATACAGCTCGGCGCATGCGCCGGCGAACTCCATCGCCGAGATGATCCCCTCCTCCTCGTGGTAGCGGGGGCCACCACCGAGGGCGATGGTGGTCTCGGACCAGTGCTGAAGCTTGGGCCACATCTCGTCCGGAAAGCCGAGCAGCAGCCCGATCATCTGGGCCGGCAGGGGAGCGGCAAGCTCGCCGACGATCTCACCCCGGCCCCGTTCGAGCACCGGATCGAGCAGGGCGTCGACGGTGTCGCGCACTTCGTCATCCCATTGGCTCACGGCCCGGGGGGTGAAGCGGCGAGACACCAGGTTGCGACGAGCGACATGGAGCGGATCGTCGCAGCCGATGATCGACGAATCGGCCGGGATGTTGGGCCGGTAGCCACCCTTCTCCCTGTCGGAGTTGATGAACACCTGCTTGTTCTTCTCGATGGCGACGATGTCGTCGTAGCGGGTCACGACCCACAGCTCGTTGACCTCGTCCCAGTGACAGGGAGCGTGCTCACGCAGCCAGGCGAACTTCGCTGCAGTGGCGCCATCGACATAGAAGTCGCCGTCGAGGATGTCGAGCGGGCGCGGATCGATCGGCTGCATGGCGTGATCGTACGGCATGGGTGCTGCTGGTCCGAATGCTGCCAACAACCGCGCCGACATCGTCAGGCATTGCGCCGAGCGGTCAGGTCTGACCGCGACTCATCAACACGACCGGCACCGTTCGAGCCAAGATGACGAGGTCGACGACGAGGCTCCAGTTGTCGACGTAGTACAGGTCGAGCTGTGCGTAGGTGGCATCGTGGTCATCGCCGTCGCCGCGTCCGGCGACCTGCCACATGCCGGTAATGCCCGGCTGAACGCGGAGCCGGTTGTGGAGTTCTTCGTCCCACAGCTCAGCTTCCCGAGGGATCGCAGGCCGAGGGCCGACCAAGCTCATCTCGCCCTTGATCACGTTGATCAGCTGGGGCAGCTCGTCGATCGAGAGCTTCCGCAGGATTCGACCGATCGGCAAGACACGAGGATCGTCCTTCATCTTGAAGAGCATTCCCGTCGTTTCACTGAGGTGCTTGATCTCTGCGAGCTTGGCTTCGGCGTCGGTGACCATCGAGCGAATCTTGATCATGTTGAACAGCTCGCCGTCGCGGCCGACGCGAGGCTGGTAGAACAGCGCAGGGCCAGGGTCGGTGATCTTCACAACCGCCATCGATGTCAGCACGATCGGCAGCGTGAGGACGAACATCGGAACGGCGATGGCGAGGTCGAAGGCTCGTTTGGCGAGCGGACGCCATCCGGTGCGCTGTACCGGCTCGATGTACATCATCGGAACTCGCCCCACCGGTCGCACCGTGATGCGGCTCGATGCGATGTCGCACAGGGTCGACGAGATCTCGACATGCATGCCGTGTTCGGTCAGCGACCGAATGAGCCGGTTGGAGCTCCCGACATCGATCGCAGTCGCCGCCACGATGATGCTGTTGACGTCCATTCGGTCCGCGAGCTCGATGATCCGCTTCGGATCGCCGAGCACCGCAAGTGGCGATTGGCCCGGCTCGGCCTGCAGGAGGTCTTCGACGAACCCGTCGAAGCGGTAGCCGAGCGCCGAGTTCTCTTCGATGACGTTGCGTACGAGGCGGCCCTCAGCGTTTCGGCCCGCGATGAGAACCGGACGAAGGAGGGCGCCGCGCCGACGAGCACGGTCGAACATGGCCCGAGCGACCAGCCGTTCGCCAACGACCGCCACGAGGAGAACGGAGGTGACGATCACGACCCAATAGCGGCCGATCGGTACCTTGACGAACACCGAAATGGCGGCCGTTGCGAGCATGCCGAAGCCAACGCCACGGATGACCTTGCTGGTTTCGTCGACTCGGCGGCTCAGGAAGCGGGCCCGGTACAGCAGCTGCTGGGTGAAGATGGCCGGCCAGACCGGCAGCGACAGCAAGAAGAGCCCCATGTACTGCGGTGCGGTGGTCGGATCGGTGGGGTTGATGATCTCGTTGAGCCAGGTACCGAGCACGAAGGCCAGCGAGATCACCAACAGGTCGGCGAACACCAACGTGAGCTTCGTGGGGTTCAGCGCGGGCCGGGGGCTTCGACCACTGGGAGGGAGCGCTTCTGCCGTCGGGTAGATGCGCACCTGGTCGCCGCTGGGCGCTGAAATCGCCCGGTCGGTTCGTGTCACGGTTTCGGTCATGGTCATCTCGCCGCCATTGATTCGCTCGCTGCGGAAGGCAGGGTAACCCTGGTCGAGTTACCCAGTCTGTAGGCCATTTGACCTACTCGTCGCCGGGGTCTTCCGCCGCCCAGGGCCGTACTGTACGGCCTACAGCGGGCACGGGCGAGACTTCCTTGATGACAACTCTGTGTCGATGCAAGGTCGACAGCGTTCAGTTTGTGGGAACCCACACCAGTGCCAGATCCTCGATGGTGATGTCGGTCTTTTCGAGCCCGACCTCGAATGGCTCGATCGCGTCCGCGGCGGCGTCCCATTCATCGGCCGCTTCTTCCAGGGCATCGGTGAGCGCGAGTGCGAGTTCGTCGAGTTCGTCGAGTTTCTCGTCGAGGCGATTCTTCGCCGTCTCGACCCGGTTGGACGCGTTGGCTGATGTGCGCCGCTTGGACGATGCCCGGCGAACGCCACCGAGAATGGAGCGGGCGCTGCGTTTCCCGCCGAACAGTCCACCGATGACATCGATCGCGCCGCTGAGCACCTCATTGCGCTTCCGGTCGCTGGCATCGTCTTCGAGCTCACGAATGCGGTCCTCGGCTTTGGCGATTGCAGCGCGCACCCGATCCTCCTTCTTTGCCATCGATGCCCGGAGTTGCTCAGCTTCCTCGTCGAGCTTGTCGTCGGCGGCGCGTTCGCAGCGGGCTCGGAAGTCCGACTCGGTTTCGTCGACCCGCGAATAGAGCTTGAGGGCATCGTTGCGCCACAGGTTGAGGGTCTCGGAGCGGTAGAGGTGATCCTTCAGGGCCTTTTGGGCGTTGTTGAAAAAGGTCTTGGTGTGGATCTTTCCGTCGGGCAACACATAGACGGCGCCCGTGGGGGCGACCGATGTGAGGTCACGATCGTCGTAATCCACCGCGACGAAGTCCCCGCCGTCGACGTCGCGGCCAAGCGGCGCAACGACGGCTTCCCACACCGCTTCGTGGCGAAGGTCGCCCTTCGTCTCGTCGAAGAGCAGACGGACCCGTGCCGCGAGCGCGGGCGTGAGTCGCCGTCCGCCGGTCACCGCCCCGATGGTTGTCGCCCACGGCGCCGCCGGATCGAGGTAGGCCACTTCGATGCCGTCGGCTACCTCGGGGGCAATGGCTGACTCGTCGTCGGCGAGATCTGGTTGCGTTGGCTCGTTCGACGAAGCGACAGACTCGTCGGTGCGAGAAGCCGGAGCAGGGTCCGGCGTTGCAGCCGCCGCTGAGGCTGGCTCGACCGCCGACTTCTGGCCAGCCATCAGACCGCCGATCTGCTCGCGGGTCAGCGGACCGGGCAGGTACGACATTGCCCATCGGGTGCCAAACGTGCTCGGCACGCCGCCCCGCGTCGAGTGGTACACGAATTCGCGCGTGCCGAGGTTGCCGATCGTGTCAGCCAACTCGCTGATGTCGACGGTGCCGCCGGCGGAACGCATGCCGTCGAGGAGACGGTCGCGGTCGCGTTCAGTTTGCAGCCGGCCGATCAGCCAGGTTCCCGCGTTGCTGATGGCCTTGTAGTCGAGATCGACGGGGTTTTGGGTGGACAGCACCATGCCGACGCCGAACGCCCGAGCCTGTTTCAGAATCGTGAGTATCGGCCGCTTGGCGGGCGGGGCGGCACTCGGGGGCACGAAGCCGAAAACCTCGTCCATGTACACCATCGCCCGCAGCGACGGGCTGCCGGACTGCGCCCGCATCCAGGTGACGAGTTTCGACAGCAGCAACGTCACGACGAATTGGCGTTCCTCGTCGGTGAGATGTGCGATCGAGACGACCGCGGCTCGGGCCTTCTTGTCTCCCGTAGCCGGATCCGTGGTGTACAGCATCGATTCGATGTCGAGCGCCGCACCTTCGCCCCAGGCCGCGAAGGCCGGCGAGGCCAGCAGACCGTTGAGCTTCATCGCCAGCTCGGTTCGATCTTTCGGAGGAAAGAAGGTGTCGAGCTCGATCACGCCGAGCTTGCGCATCGGGGGATCCTGGATCTGGCCGAGGAGGGTGGCGAGATCCATGTGCTGGCCATTGGTCCACGCATGATTGACGAGGTTGGCGAGCAGAACGTGCTCACGACCCGACAGCGGATCGCTGCTCACGCCGATGAGGCCGAGCAAGCCCTGCACGAGTCCATCGATCTCTTCGCGGATGCTCTCGGCGTCGCCCATGTCGGCCGGCGCCCGGAGGTCACCGATCACGTTGAGCGGGACGCCGGCGCTCGACCCGGGGGTGTAGATGGTTTTCTCCACCCCGGCGAGGGCGGCCATGCGGCCACCGTCGATACCGGAGCGTTCGGTGCCGCCTTTCCACAACTCGGCGGTACCGATCGCATCGGTGCCCTCCGGTACCCACGGCTCGAAATCGCCGGGTGCGAACGTGGGCGAGACCATCAAGAGGTTGCCCATGTCGCCCTTCGGGTCGATCACGAGGCAGGGGATGCCATCGAGCAGGGCTTCCTCGAGCAAGATCATGCCGAGACCGGTTTTGCCGGAGCCGGTCATCCCGACGATCACCCCATGCGTCGTCAGATCCGACGAGTCGTAGTGCAGGTTGGGGTCGTCCGCATCCTCGGCGAGGAACGGGCCGAGATAGAAGTGCTCGGGGTCGTTGATCAGATCGTCGGTGCTCATGGATCCCTCCGGGTAACGCCTGATGATCGTACTCGTGCCGGATTGACGCCCGGGGAGCGAACCGGGTCGCGAAGATGGTGTACGTGATCGACGCTCATCTCCATGTCGTCGACCGGCATGCGGTCGACCCGTCGCTCGTGAAATCCAACGCGTCCCTTGCACCGTCCGGACCGTGGTGGGAATCGGTTGATGCTGGTGCCGATGCGGTTCTGAGTCGAGTTCATGACGCCGGGCTCGAGCGGGCCGTGGTCGTGCAGGCGATCGCCGCCCATGGCTATGACTGTTCGGTCCTTCTGGGTGCGGCCCGCCCCGGTGTGGCGCTGGTGGGTGCGGTCGACCCGTTTGGCCCCGATCCGATCGGGACGCTGGAAGCTCTCGCCGCGGCTGGCATCGCCGGTCTTCGGTTCTTTTCCATCCGGTCGCCCCGACCGTGGCTCACGACGGAGGTTGGGCGGTCGCTCGTGGCTCGATGTGTCGAGCTCGGTCTGCGGCCCAGCGTCTGCGTCTTGCCGACGGAGATACCCGAAGTCGTGGCCCTCGCATCCGCCTTTCCCGACACGGAGTTTGCGGTCGACCATGTCGCATTCGCGGCGACGGACGAGCAGGTCGACATGCTGGTCAAGCAAGAAAACCTCTGCCCGACCGTGACACCGACCAGCGCAATCGATGTCGCAACGGCGGTCGCTCGGTTCGGCCGGGACCGGCTCAGCTGGGGGAGTGACTACCCCCAACATGGGGCTCACTACCCGGTGCCGGTCGACCTCGCCGCATCGAGCCGCCTGTGGTTTTGACGAGTGCTCCGACGCACTCGTGAGGATCGGTCAGCTCGAAGAGAGGCGCACGGTGAAAGTCGTGCCGCGGTCACGCCCGGGCGACTCAGCTGTCAACGTTCCCCGGTGGGCCCACACGATTTGCCGAGCGATGGTGAGCCCGACTCCCGTACCGTCGGCGTAGTGGCTGTCGGTTCGGTAGAAGCGGTCGAAGACCTTCGTCAGGTCGTCACGGTCCAGACCGCGTCCGGTATCGGTCACCGTCATGATCACCTCGTCGTTCGTGGCGGTGACGGCAACGTCGATGCGCCCCTGTTCGGTGTACTGGATGGCATTGCCGATCAGGTTGGTCAGCACTTGAGCCAGGCGATCGGGATTGCCGGGGACGAGCGCCGGTGCGTCGGCCGCAACGGCAAGGGTGAGTCCCTTGGCGTCGGCTTGGGTGGCCAGGAGATCGCCGACGTGTTGAGCCATCTCGGCCATGTCGACCGGCCGAGCGTCGGCAAGCAGATCCTGTTCGGCTGAGGACGAGAGTTCGGACAAGTCGTTGGCCAGCCGCCGGAGTCGGGCGGCTTCTCGGGCAATGCCTGCGTAGGTCTCATCGGTCGCCGGTATGACGCCGTCCATCAGCGCTTCCATCGATCCCTCGATGGTGGAGAGCGGTGTTCGGAGTTCGTGAGCGATATCGCCGATCAGTCGCAGGCGCCGGGCCTCTGTGTCGGCGAGGGCCACCGCCAGCGACTGCACATCAGCGCTCAGCTCATCGATCTCGTCGATGCCGGTCGGGGCGACGGACACGTCGTAGTTGCCGGCCGCCATCTGGCGGGCCGCCGACCCGAGCGATTCGAGCGGTGATGAGAGGCGGCGAGCAACTCGCCAGCCAACGAACGATGCGGCTCCGACGGCCGCACCGATCACCAGGAGAGGGAACAGCGCGCTGACGGCATCCTCTTCCTCTCGGCTCATGTGGGGTCCGCCTCGGCCCACGACAAAGTCGTCCCCCGTCAGTGCGATGACGACCGCGAACCCGGCGATCGTCACGCCGACCATCACGCCGATGGCGACGAACATCACCTGGAGGTGCGAACGGAACAGTTGACGGCGCAGGGTGCGAGACGTCATCGGTCGACGGGCTCTGCGATGAAGCGATAGCCGACGCCGCGAACGGTCCCGATGATCGCGGGGGCAGATGGGTCGTCGCCGAGGGCCTTGCGGAGGTTGCCGATGTGGACGTCGACAATGCG
>JBCCYT010000057.1:0-23046 GCA_039188975.1 Actinomycetota bacterium | reverse complement strand
GGCCTCGTGTTCACGTTGGATCTGGGGCCAGCCGAAAAGCCGACGAACCAAACCCTCGAGGTCGTCGCCACCGATGCCAGGGGCAACACCACAACCCAGCAGGTCACGATCATCATCAATCCCTGCGAGTTCGACGCCTGACGATCATCTGTTCGGGTAGTGTCGAACAGATGTTCGCCACCCTCAATCCCGAACAACGGGTCGCCGTCGACCACACCGGATCCCCCCTGCTGATCGTCGCCGGGGCCGGCACCGGCAAAACCAAGACCTTGGCGGCCCGAGTGGCTCGGATCCTCGACGACGGCGCCGACCCACGTTGCGTGCTGGTTCTGACGTTTACCCGGCGAGCTGCCGCCGAGATGTTGCAACGGGTGGCGGCCACCGGATCGAGCCGGGCCACCGCCCACCTGTGGGGCGGTACCTTTCACGCAACGGCCAATCGAATCCTGCGGAACTTTGGTCAAAACGCTGGGTTGTCACCCGACTTCACCGTGCTCGATCACGGCGACGCCACCGACCTGATGGGCATGGTCCGCACCGAGGAAGGCTTCGGCGAGCGAGGCAAACGATTCCCTCGCAGGGAGACCGTCACCAACATCTACTCCCGCATGGTGAGCACCCAAGTGAAACTCGACGCCGTGCTCGAACACGACTACCCCTGGTGCCACGACCATCTCGACGACCTCAAGACCATCTTTGCCGCCTACACCGCCAAGAAACGCGCCAACAATGTCCTCGACTACGACGACATGTTGCTGTTCTGGCGAGCACTTACGGTCGGCCCCGTGGGCGATGCCTTGCGAGACCTCTTCGATCATGTCCTCATCGACGAATACCAGGACACCAACCCGATCCAGGCCGACATCGTTCGCGGCATGTGCCGCCCCGACACCGACCTTGCCGCGGTGGGTGACGATGCCCAGGCGATCTACGGGTTCCGAGCCGCCACGGTGGACAACATGTGGAACTTCTCCCGGCACTTCCCCGGCGCCACACGCGTCGTGCTCGAACAGAACTACCGGTCGACCATGCCGATCCTCGCGGTCGCAAACGGCGTGCTGCAACAGTCCGACGATCACTTCACCAAGCAACTCTGGTCGGCTCGCCCCGAAGGTCCTCGACCCACCCTGCGCACCCACCACGACGAAGGGGCGCAGTCGACCGCCGTCTGTGAAGCGATCCTCGACGCTCGGGAGCGAGGCATCGACCTGCGCGAGCAAGCGGTCCTGTTCCGAAACGGCCACCACAGCGACGGACTCGAGCTCGAACTCACGCGCCGCGACATCCCCTACGTCAAGTACGGCGGGCTCAAGTACCTCGAATCGGCGCATGTGAAGGACCTCCTTGCGCTGTTGCGGATTCTCGACAATCCCGCCGATCAACTCGCCTGGCACCGAGTGCTCGCCACGATGGAAGGGGTCGGACCGGCGACCATTCGCCGCCTCGAAGACGAGCTCGGCGTCGTCAACCAACACGACGACGCCTTGGCCCGCTTCATCGACGGTGCGGGAACAACACCGAGTGCCGCAGGCCAGCAGGTCGCCGAATTGCGCCTGGCGCTGGCCGACTGCCTGGGCCAGCTCACCCCGTCGGAGCAGGTCGACCGGCTCAAAGGATTTTGCTCGCTCGTCTTCCCGACCCGTTATGACAACGCCGCCGCCCGCCTTGCCGACATCGATCAACTCGCGGCTGGCGCAGCCCAGTATGCGAACCGCAGCCGGTTCTTGACCGAACTCGTGCTCGACCCGCCGTCGAAGACCAGTGACCAGGCCGGGCCACCCCATCTCGACGATGACTGGCTCACGCTGTCAACCATTCATTCCGCAAAGGGATTGGAGTGGCGCAGCGTCCATCTCCTGCACGCGGCCGACGGCAACATGCCATCGGAGATGTCACTCGGTGATGAGGCGGGCCTGGCGGAGGAACTCCGGCTCATGTACGTCGCGCTCACCCGAGCCAAAGACGAGTTGAGCGTGCACGTTCCGCTGCGATTCCATGTCAACCGCTACGCACACGACGACCGACACGTGTATGCCCAGGTCAGCCGTTTCCTCGAACCGGTTCGAGAGCTGTTCGACGAGCCGGCGCTGGCGCTCGTCGACGACAACCGCTCGCTTGCGCTCACCACCGTCGGCATCGCCGATGAGGTCGATGCTGGCCTTGCTGCGCTCTGGGACTGAGCCGCCACCCCACCCCAAATTTCGGCCCGCAGCAGCCGACTGACTACGGTCAGGCCCATGACTGACTGGACGACCTCCGTGAGCCGTGACATCGCGGCCGACGCCTCCACCCTGTTCGGCCTCGTGGCCGACGTGACCCGAATGGGTGAATGGTCACCCGAGAACCACACGAACACGTGGAAGGAAGGATTCGACAGCCCAGTCGTGGGCGCGGAATGGCTCGGCGACAACGTGAACGGTGAGTTCGAGTGGCAAACCGAAGGCCAAGTCACCGAAACGGTGCCGGGCGAGGTGTTCGCCTTCGACGCCAAGGTCGGCGACTTCGTCTTCGCCAAGTGGCGCTACGAGTTCGAATCGATCGATGGCGGCACGCGAGTGACCGAGCACACCCTCGACCTGCGGCCGGAGAAGGTCAAGGCAATGGGGGCAGGAATCTCCGGGGTCGACGATCGTGATGCCCGCAACCGAGAAACGATGGAAGCGACCCTCGCCGCCCTGGCTGCGGCCACCGAGCAAGCCTGATCGCCCGGCCGCGCCCGTCACAACGCAAGCGTCGTACCACCGTCGACTTTGAGGATCGTGCCCGACATGTAGGTGTTGGTGACGCACGCCATCACTGCGTGCGCACAGTCCTCCGGCGTCGCTGACCGCTTGGCCGGCACCACCGCGGAGATGCCTGCGTGGAGGTCGTCCCAGTCCGACGTCCACGGGGTGGCAACCAAACCCGGTGCGACGGCATTGCAGCGCACCGGCCCGTGAAACTTGGCGAGGTCCTCGGTCAACGAGTTCAGCGCGGCTTTTGCCATGCCGTAGGCCACCGATGACCCGAGCGGACGAAGTCCAGCGATTGACGTGACATTGACGATGCAGCCGGCAGTCGACGTGAGGTGCGGCATCGCCGCCTTGCACATCCACCATGTGCCGTAGACATTCACTTCGATCGTCTTGAACAAGATCTCGTTGGTGAGCGCCTCGTGATCGCGGTGGTCAACTCGCGTTGTCCACCCGGCGTTGTTCACCAAGATGTCGAGCTGGCCGAACCGTTCAACGGCACCGGCGACCAGCGCCTGGCATTGCGTCTCGTCAGAGATGTCGGCCTGGAGGTAGTGGCCTTCGGTCGGCAGCGCAGCCGCCACCGCCTGCCCGGCGTCAACCGATGATGACGAATTCACGACCACATGGACGCCAGCTGCAGCCAGCGCATGAGCCGATGCTTCACCGATCCCGCTCGATGAACCCGTGACGAGTGCGACCTTGCCGTCGAGTGTCCCCATGATCTTCTCCTTCCGCTGATGGCGGCACGGTAGTCAGGATTTCTGAGATTTCTTCCGCGAAGCTGTCGATCAGAGCCGGTGCTGTTCGTCGTCCCCGTGACAGCAACCACACCCAGTTCAGATCCACGGAGGAACTACACATGAAGTACGCATGCCTGATCTATGCCGACGAGTCAGATGCGACCATCAGCCCCAACCCCGGCGACCCGGGCTTCGACGAGATGATGGAGGGTTACGCCGCATTCAGCGCAGCCGTCGAAGCGGCCGGAGTCTGGGTCGGTGGCGAGCCCCTGGAGGTGACTGCGATGGCCACGTCCGTGCAGCTTCGTCAGGGCGAGGTGCTCACCACCGACGGCCCGTTTGCCGAAACCAAAGAACAGCTGGGTGGTTTCTACATCCTCGAATGCGAGAGCTTGGACGAGGCGATCGCGTGGGCGGCCAAGATTCCCCACGCCGCAAGCGGCACCGTCGAGGTGCGGCCCGTCCCCGACTTCGGTTGAGCGCCGGCGAGCCGTGGCCGTTCCCATCCACGACGCCATCACCCGAGTCGTTCGGGATGAATGGCCGCGGCTCATGGCGACGCTGCATCATGACCTCGGCAATCTGCAGGCAGCTGAAGACGCAGCCCAGGACGCCGCCGAGATCGCATTGCGACGCTGGCTCGACGATGGCATCCCCGACCGTCCGGGCGCATGGATGACCACCGTTGCCCGTCGACGAGCTGTCGATCGGATCCGCCGTGACCGAATCGGACGGGAGAAGAGCGACGCCGCCGCCCGACTCGACCGCACCGACCCGATGACGGTCGACGTCCCCGACGACCGGCTGGACGGGTCGGTGTTACGCGACGAACAGCTGCAGCTTTTCTTCGGCTGCTGCCACCCGGCGCTGAACGTCGAGTCCCAGGTCGCGCTGACCCTGCGCAGCCTCGGAGGCTTGACGACCGCCGAGATCGCTCGGGCCTTTCGGGTCACCGAGGCCACGATGGCCCAACGACTCGTTCGAGCGAAACGAAAGATTGCAACCGCCCAGATCCCGTTTCGGATTCCGGCCGACCCCGAGCTGCTGGCGCGGCTCGGTGCGGTTCGGCAGGTGCTCTACCTGATCTTCAACGAGGGCGCGTACACCTCGAGCGGGTCCGTCCCGATCCGGTTCGATCTGTGTGTCGAGTCGATCCGCCTCACTCGACTCCTCGCCGACCTCATGCCAGATGACGCGGAAACCACGGGCCTGCTCGCGCTCGTTCTCGCCATCGACGCCCGCCGGCCAGCTCGAATCGCGAAGGACGGGCGTCTCGTTCTGCTCGAGGCGCAGGACCGCGCGCTGTGGAATCACGACACCATCAACACCGCGGGTGTCCTCGTCGAACGAGCCCTGCGGTTGGGACGGCCGGGACCGTTTCAGATCGAAGCAGCGATCCAGGTGCTTCACGGTGAGGCGGCGACGGCGGCAGACACCGATTGGCCACAAATCGTCGTCTTGTACGACCGCCTCCTCGCTCACCGGGCCGACGCCACCGTCAAACTCAACCGTGCAGTTGCGGTCGGCATGGCAACCGGGCCGCAGGCGGGCCTCGTCCTTCTCGATGAGTTGGCCGAAACCGGCGAACTCGCCTCAGTGCACTACTTCCACGCCGCCCGCGCCGAACTCCTCACGCGGGCCGGAGCGGCGCCCGAACCGATCAGCGCGGCCCTCGACCTCGCGCTCGAACTCGTCACCAACGACGCCGAGCGAGAACTCCTCGAGCATCGACGGGCGCGGCTGGCGGAGCCACCCGATCAGACGGTGACGAACGGCAGTTCCGGCTTGGAGATGCCGAAGCCCTGAAACAGGTCGCACCCGAGTCCGACCAGGTGATCGATCTCGGCCTCGGCCTCGATTCCTTCGGCGAGCGCGACAGCGCCGAGATCATGGCTCACCACCACCATCGCCGATACGAGACTGCTTCGATCCGGATCCAGATGGATGTCACGAATCAGTTCCATGTCGAACTTCACGATGTCAGGCTTCATCGCGACCAGACTCGTCAGTCCGGCATACCCGGCTCCGAGGTCATCAAGGGCAAGGCGATAGCCGAGCTTGCGGAGGGTGTCGAGGCGTTCCTCGGCATCGTCGATTGCCGAGAGTGGAGCGCGTTCCGTGACTTCGAGAACGACCCGGTCGCTGTAGCGAGCGAGATCATCTCGGCCCTCCAGCAGCTCGTCGTCGGCAAGCGACTCCGGCAGGAGATTGACGAAGACCAACGCATCCTTCGGCAGGTTGGCCGCATCGGCGGCAACGAGCGTGCGAACTCGCCGGTCGAGATCGAACCGCCGATCGAGCTGACTCGCTGACCGAATCAAGTCGACCGGCGATCCGATCGTGGGATGGTCGACGCGAACCAGCGCCTCGTAGGCATGCAGACGACGTTCCGGGAAAGCGACGATCGGCTGGTACTTCATGTAGGTCATCGGAAGTGCTTCGTCGAACGCCCGCTCGACCTCCGGGTCGACGGCCGGCGCGAGGTCGACGGCGGTCCCAACGGCGAGCGCCTCGTGGATCGCAGTGGCGAGCTGGTCCGGCGGGCATGGCTTCAGCAAGAAGCGGAAGATCGCGGCATCGTTGATCGACACGATCGTCGCTTCGAGCGACGCTTCGCCGGTGAGGACGATGCGTTGCACGCCGGGCCAGTTGGTCTTCACCCGCGTCAAGAACTCGGCGCCCGACATCTGCGGCATGCGTTCATCGGAAACAACAACCGACACCGGCTTCTCTGCGAGGATGTCGAGACCGGCCTTGGCGGAGTTGGCCGTCACGATGTCGAAGGGCTCGTTGCGCAAGACCAGCTTGAGCGCGCCCGTGATGTCGGGCTCATCGTCGACGAGCAAGACCAGGGGTTTCACGATTCGTCCTGCTGGTTCAGCCACTCGACCCACACGCCAAGGTCGTGCTGCTCTTCCTCGGAGAGGCGATCGCGGAACGGCTCACCAAGCCGGTCACCCATCTGTTGCTTGATGATCAGCCGGGCGGCCCGGATCGCTTGGCCGGCAGAGAAGGGTGGTTCCATGCCGGTCGGCATGGGCATGTAGGAGTCGAACACGGCGATGACCAGGTCGGTCGGGAGTCCCCAGATCGACATCAGGTGGCCGGCAAGCGCTGGGTGACTGACCCCGTCGAGCTCGATCTGGGCGTCCTTGATCTGCATGCCGCGGCGATCGGCGAGGTCGTAGGCCTCACGGAGGAGGTCCGGCACGACCGACGCCTCGATCAAGAGACCGAGGTGGGTCAACAAACCGCCGATCCGTGCGGTGGTGAGGTATTCGGGAAGCGCGAGCTTTGATGCCATCACACCGACCCGTTCGCCGAAGGTCTGCATCTCGTCGACCGGGAAGCCGGGAATGGGGTCGGGATTTTCGAATGGCCGGAGCACTTCGATCGACAACAACAGCCGTCCGACCGCAGCCAGACCGATCCGAGCGACGGCGCCCTTGACGTCTTTCACTTCGCCTCGACCCGCCGCGGCCGAGTTGGCGAGCTGAAGGAGCTTCGCCGCCATGACCGGGTCGCCCTCTGCGACCTCGGCGATCTGGCCAGCATTGCTGGTCTCGGAGGACAGCAGCTCAGTAATTTGCCAGTATCGATCGGGCAACGCCGGCAAGGCGTCGGCGCCCGCGACGTGAACTGCGAGATTCGGTCCGGCGACAACGTTGCGATACCGAACCGCGCTTCGCAGCGCAGCGGTGAGGTCCTCGCGAGAGCACGGTTTGCTGAGCCACCGGTGCGCGATCAGCATCGCCCGCATCACCATGTCGGACTCTGCTTCGCCCGAGAGGACGTACCGCACGGTCGTCGGGTACTGGTCGCGCACGGCGCGGAGCAGCTCGTCTCCGTGTCCGCCGCGCATGCGAATGTCGCTGACGAGCACGTCGATCGGTCGCTCGGCAAAGATCTCCAGGGCCTCAGCCATGCCGCCGGCGAAGCAGAACGACAGCTCGTTGCGCAACGGCCGGACGCTCAGCTTCAAGCCGTCGAGCACCCCGGGTTCGTCATCCACGAACAGCACGGTCGGAAGGTCGAGTGCGGGATCATCGGTGTCGGAAACGGCGGAGATGAGATCGGTCATGACTGGTCCTCCGGCAGCCAAACACTGAACGTCGAGCCCACCCCGGCCTCGACCTCGACATGGAGACGACCACCGTGGCCGTCGACGATCAAGGAGTGACAGAGCGGAAGGCCTTGGCCCGTTCCGCGGCCCGGCTCCTTCGTCGTGAAGAATGGATCCCAGATTCGTTCGAGGACATCGGGAGGAATGCCGCCTCCGCTGTCGGTGATCGTGACGAGCACACCGTCCTCGGCGAGCCGTGTCTCGATCTCGATCGTGCCTCGACCGCCCGGTTCGATGTGGTCTTCGATGGCGTGAGCGGCATTCACCAAAATGTTCAGGAATGCTTGCGACAGGTCGCTGCGGTTGCACTGCACCTCGGGGATCTCGCCCCGGTTGAAGATGACGTCTGCGCTGTAGCGGTACTCGTTCAACGAGACGGCAAGTGTCGTGTCGAGGATCTCGTTGAGATCCTCGAGTTCGTGGACGGCTCGGCCGGGGTGCGAGAAGCGCTTCATCGCTTGAACGATGGTCGAGACTCGATCAACCCCTTCGAGTGTGCGGCGAAGAGCTGACGGTGCCATCTCCTGCGCGAACTCGAGATCAGCGTCTTGTTCGGCTTTCGCGATCGTGGCCAGCAACTCCGAGAGGTGCTCGTCGGATGCAGCCGTGGGTTGTGCGTGCTTGCGCAGCGAGTCGTAGTGCTCCAGGACGACAAACACGTCACGGAGGACATCACCCAGAAAGTGCACGCTGTCTCCGATGAACTGGATCGGCGTGTTGATCTCGTGGGCAACGCCGGCGGCGAGCTGACCAACGGACTCGAGCTTGTGGGCTCGGTTGAGTTCAGTCTCCAAGCGCTTGCGGTCGCTGATGTCATTGGCGACGCAGACCGCGCCGACCCGATTGCCCCGTTCGTCGGTGAGAGCCGACGTCGACAGGAGGACCGTGAGGGAACCGTCGTCAGCGTGGAGGTCAGCTTCTCCGTCGGAGTTGATCAGGCGGTCGAGTTCGGTTTCGCCGGTGCCGGTCTCGACCGGAATCAGCACGTCGAAGATCAACGTCCCGATCAAGGCCTCCGAGGACTGGCTGACAAGTTCCGCTGTCGTGCCACTCACCGAGGTGATGACGCCGTCCTGATCGGTCACGATGACCGCCGAGTCCATGCAGCGTAGAACACTCTCCTGGAAGCGTTTCGCGAGGCTGATTTCTTCGTGGGCGAGGTAGAGCGATCGGGTCTTGTCCTCGATCATCTGTTCGAGAACGGCAGCCCGCTCGCGCTCGCGCGCGAGGCGTCGCTCGAGACGTTCGACCTGAAGGTCAGCAACGGTGGAGGAACTAGACATCCGCCGCCACTGCATCAGTCGACGCCGGAGCGAGGGCGGCGTCCGCAAAGCGGATCCGGAAGCGGGCGTTGGTGCCCTCGGACTCGATCATCTCGCACGTCAGCGGAGTCGAGTACCAGTCACCCACACCGTCGAGGAGCCCCTCCACCAGGGTGAACAGGCCAAAGGGAGACTCGTAGTACATGTCGAGCTCATCGTCGCTCACCTGGATGGTGGTGAACCGTGCCGGTGATGCGTTCGGGTCGAGCTTGCGGACCTCGGTGTGGATGACTGACTCCAGGCCCAGGAGGAAGTCTCCCGCTCCGTCGAATCGTTCCATCAGGGTCGGCACCGAGTCGGCAAGAAACGCAAAGGCGAACCGTCCGTACTGACGGATGAGGTCGGGAACGGCCACCCCGGTCATCGTCGACGCCGTCCCGACCAAGGCGAGCAGATCTTCAGCCGGGTAGTTACCGGGCCCGACGAAGGGCTCGGTGGTTTGGAGGTCGGTGGCATCGATGATGTCGTCGAGCGCGTCTTCGCCATGGTGTTCGATGACAAAAGCCTCGAGCACGTTGAAAATGACACCCTTCACGGGGACCTCCGAAGTGAACTACCTGTCTAGTTTCGTCCGGTTCGCGCCAAAGCTGAGGGCCAGATTCGGGTCGCGATGCCGCACCGCCCCGCGTTCATCGGGATGCACACAGCGAGAACCAGTCGGGCTCGGCCCCGGGCAACAGGCCGAGAGCACCCTTCAGCCGCACGGTACGAGCAGCGCTGACCCGAGCCTTGGCTGCGAACGCCTCGTCGGTGAGGATGCGTTCCTCGATGGCATCAATCGTTGCCACACCACGCTCCGCGTCGACGAAGAGGGCGAGATCGGCACCCGCAACAAGTGCGTCGATCGCTCGCTGCGCGGGGCTGAGCTCACGACCGGCGCCTCGCATGACGAGCAGATCGTCGGTGATCACGACACCCTCATAGCCAAGCTCGCTGCGCAACCATCCCGACACGATCGTGGTCGACAGTGACGCCGGAGTTCCGCCGTCGATGCTGGGATACCGAATGTGGCCGACCATGACCATCGGGGCATTGGTCGACTCGTACGGGATGGCTCCAACCGTTCGCCATGCTGCGGCGTCGTTGATGGAGAACGAGTCGTCGAGGTGGGGGTCCGCCTCGGTCGAGCCTTGATTGGGGAAGTGCTTCAGTGCGGGTGCGACGCCGGCCGCGCAGTGTCCCTCGATCAGCGCCGATGTGATCTCGCCAACCGTGTTGGGGTCAGATCCGAACGACCGCCCTGCGGTATCCATGTAGAAACCATCTGCGGCATCAACGTCGGCCACGACGCCGAAATTGACGTCCACGCCAACAGCCCGCAAGGAGGCCGCAAACACCGACGCTGCCGGCGCGAGACCTTCTGATGTCGTGCCCGGATCAGCTCGATGGTTGGCTTCCAAGGTTTGCGCGTCCGGGAGCGGATCGACGGGAACGCGTAAGACGTTCGCTCCGACCTCAGCGTCGGTTGCAACAAACGGCGGGATCGAGCACGCGGAAAACGACGAGCGGAGGGCAGCCATCGCGGATGCCGCGGCGTCGACCGAGTCCACTGGTCGCCAGTTCTCGGACAGGTCGGTGACAAAGAGTCCACCAAAGCACAGCGTCCCCGTCTCCTCCACGAGTTCCGCCTCGATGCGCCCTGCATCGCCAAAGACCACAAGTTGTTGAGCCAACTCTCGGGCCGAAAGCCCGGCGACCAAATCGTCGACGAATGCGACCGCCGGGGGAATCGTCGTGGTGCTCGTTGTCGTCGTGGTGGTGGAGGCGGGTGCCGCCGACGTCGTCGTACTCCTGCTGGTCGAGGCGGCAGCCGAGGTCGACGGGGCTGCGTCATCCGTCGCGTCGCTGCACCCGACCGCGAGCACGGCGAGAAGCAGCGGAAGCACGGCCGTACGCATGCCGAGCAGCTTGCCACCATCGACGGGGCTCACGACGACACGCCCCTGGACAGCACCGGGCACCCTCGTTCTACGATCCGTTGGTGGAGTCACACGAACAACTCACGCCGACCGAAGCCCGGATCATCGGATCGCTGATCGAGAAGGCGGAGACCACACCTGACAACTATCCGCTCAGCACCAACGCACTGGTGGCCGCGTGCAACCAGTCGACCAACCGTGATCCGGTGATGACGCTCGGAGAGCGAGACGTCGACCAGACGATGATGGAGCTTCGCCAGCGAGGATTCGCTCGCACCCTGAGCGGCACCGGCCACCGCGTGCCGAAGCACCGCCACGTGATCGACGAAGCACTGGCGCTCGACGGCGATGAGACCGCCGTGCTCGCAGTGCTGTTGCTTCGAGGCGCGCAAACCCGCAACGAGATCACGACCCGAACCGAGCGTTACGACGGTGGGCCAGGCGGTGACGTGGAGCGGGTCGACGCCGCACTCGACCGGCTGGCAGCGCGTGACGAGCCACTGATCGTTCGCCTCGAACGCCGTCCCGGTGAGCGCGAGCCACGAATCGAGCAGCTCTGGGCTCAGACCCCCGGTGACGCGTCTGCGTCTCCTGTGGCCACCGCCGACGCGGCGGCCAGCCCGAGCCCTCCACCCATCGCCTCGGCCGGCTCGCCCGACCGGGTTGCCGAACTCGAGGCACAGGTCGCCGGGCTCACCAAGCGGATCGCCCGGCTCGAATCCGAGCTCGGCATCGACGATTGACGGCTGCCGACCGCTCGCCGTCGCCGCCCGTCCGGACATGGCGCGCCGAGATCGAACTCAGTGCGACCATTCGTGGGCGGGGACCGGAAGGGGGAGACCCATCGGGTTGGGGAATGGGATGTCACCAGCGGCGGTGACCATCTCGACGAACGGGTCGAGTTGGACCAGCAACCACTCGAGCCGCTCGAGACCGACCGCTGCGTAGGGGACCACCGCCAACCGGTCGGTTGTCTGTTCGATCTCGGCGCGGAGGGCCTGACCCGCATCGGTGATCGCACCCTGCGGGTCGAGAAGATCACGCTCCGCCAGCCGTTCGGTTGCGGCGGCCCAGTCATCGGCCGACCAGCCGCGGCTCTCCCGGTACACGAGCGGAGCAACGCCCTCCGATGCGGCGAACAGGACCTGGGCGGCGCAGCCATCGAGCCCTGCCGTCACGAGCGCAGCGACGTGACCGTCGCCTCGATGTTCTCGAAGAGTGGTCGTTGCCTGCCAGGCCGCGGCGACCGGGTCGTCGGGCCGGGGCAGGCTGCGGTTGGCGGCGAAGAGGGGACGGCCAACGCCATCGGCGTGAGCGATCGCGATCTCGGCCGGTGCCACCACCAGCGCGGCGAGCCGCTCGGCGGGCTCGTCGCCGAGGATTCGCCGGAGCGCAGCGGCGGCCGCATCGCAACGAGCGGAGACGATCGCATCCGGCTCGGCGAAGGTCCATGCATCGGGGATCGCCCGGCGTACCCGGGCCGGGTGGAAGTTGAAAAACGTTGCGTCGATCACGCTGGGGCTGACCGCCCCCATCGGCGCACCTCGTTGGGCGAAGTACCCCATCCAAAAACCTCGGAGCCCGAGTTGGGTCGCCGCGTCTCGGCTCTCGGGACTGAAATACGTGACGGCGTGAACGGTCTCGAGCCGATGCCACAGCTGCCGGGCGAGCACCGGCGGGAGATGGGCGGATTGCACAGGCCAAGTGTCGCACCTTCGAAACGCAATCGAGTTGGCCATTGGCGAACTTAGCCACGGGCCAGACATTTTCCCTTAAAAGTATTGATTTCCGAGTGCAATGGTCGTCTATTGCTGGTTAGCGTCACGGCATGTCCGATACCTGGAAGTTCGAGACCGCCCAGATCCACGCCGGCCAGGAGCCCGACGCGGCGACCAACGCCCGAGCCGTGCCGATCTATCAAACGACGTCGTTCACGTTCAACAGCGCCGAACACGCCGCCAACCTCTTTGCGCTTGCCGAGATGGGCAACATCTACACCCGGATCATGAACCCGACCCAAGGCGTCTTCGAGGCCCGAATGTCGGCGCTCGAAGGCGGTACCGAGACCGCCGTCGGCATTCCCGGTGCACTCGCCGTCTCCTCGGGGCAGGCGGCCGAGACGCTCGCCATCCTCACGCTGTGCGAATCCGGCGACCACATCGTTGCCTCGGCTGCGCTCTACGGCGGCACCTACAACCTGCTGCACTACACGCTGCCCAAGATGGGCATCACCGTGACGTTCGTCGACGACCCCGACGATCTCGATGCGTGGGCGGATGCCGTCGAGCCCAACACGAAGGTCTTCTTTGGCGAGACACTCCCCAACCCGAAGAACAATGTGATCGACATCGCCGGCACCGCCGACATCGCCCACGCCAACGGGGTGCCGCTGATCGTCGACAACACTGCAGCTACGCCGTACCTCGTCCGACCGCTCGAGCACGGCGCCGACATCGTGGTGCATTCAGCGACGAAGTACATCGGCGGTCACGGCACCTCGATCGGCGGCGTCATCGTCGACGGCGGGTCCTTCGACTTCGGCAACGGAAAGTTCCCCAACTTCACCGAACCCGATCCGAGCTACCACGGGCTCGCCTACTGGCCGGCTCTGGGCCATGGCGCCTTCATCATCAAAGCCCGGGTCCAGATCTTGCGAGATCTCGGCGCCGCAACGACCCCGTTCAACTCGTTCATGTTCCTCCAGGGCCTCGAGACCCTGAGCCTGCGGATGGAGCGTCATTGCGAGAACGCCAAGACGGTCGCCAACTTCCTCGTTGGGCGAGACGAGGTTGAGTCGGTCAACTATGCGGGACTACCCGACAGCCCGTGGCACGCCCGGGCCACCGAGCTGTTCGGGGGCAAGGGGTACGGCGCGATCCCCTCGTTCGTCCTCAAGGGCGGCCTCGAAGCGGGCAAGGCCTTCGTCGAAGCGCTCGAACTCCACAGCCACGTCGCCAACATCGGTGACGTGCGCAGCCTCGTGATTCACCCGGCCTCGACCACCCATTCCCAGCTCAGTGAAGAAGAGCAAGCCGCTACCGGCGTGTCACCTGGCCTGGTGCGGCTCAGCGTCGGCATCGAGCACATCGACGACATCCTCGCCGACCTCGAAAAAGGGTTCGCTGCTCTCTAGCTGCAGGCGCCGGTCAGAAGATCGTGTAGCCGCCGTCGACCACGATGGAGTCGCCGGTGTGGTACGTCGCCGTTGGGTCGGCGAGGAACACACCGGCGGCACCCATCTCATCGGGGTCGGCCCAACGACGCGCCGGTGTGCGTTTGAGGGTGGCGTCGCGAAACCGGTCGTTCTCGTAGCCGAAGGCTGCGAGTTCGGTGATCGTCCAGCCGGGAAGCAACGCATTGACCCGGATGTGGTGACGGGCGAGATTCACCGCCAACGCTCGGCAGAAACCGAGCAGCGCAGTCTTGCTCGTGCCGTAGGCCTCGTTGCCTGCCGCGCCGTGAATGGCAGAGGTCGAGGATGTGGCGACGAGTGCACCGCCTTCGCCATGAGCGATCATGTGCCGGGCCGCGGCCCGAAAGAGGAGAAAGACGCCGTCGAGGTTCGTCGTCATCACCCGTCGCCACTCGTCGAGTGTGACCTCCGGAAACCGAGCGCCGTTGCCGCCGACGCCGGCGTTGGCGAAGACCGAGTCGATCCGACCATTCGCCAGTTCGACCGACGCAGCGAAGCCAGCGTCAATCGAACCTTCGTCGGACGCGTCGACGACCAACGCATGAGCCGAGCCGCCGAGCGCTCGGAGATCAGCTTCCGCGGCGGCGTTCTTGTCCGCGTTGCGTCCCCACACGATGATGTCCGCTCCGGCCGTTGCGCATGCCCGCGCGATCCCGAGTCCGATGCCGCCGTTGCCGCCCGTGATGAGCACCGTCCGTCCGCTGAGGTCTGCCATCGCCGGATCGTAGAGCGAGCGGGCTACCGTCGCCTCATGGCCCCCGGTCCCTTGCCGCTTTCGTTCGTTCGGTCCTACGTCGACCTCGAGGACCTGCCGTACGTGCACGCCGAAGTTGCGTTCGTCGGCCGCAGCAATGTCGGGAAGTCCTCGCTGCTCAACGCCCTCGCCCAGCGCAAGAATCTGGCCAAGACATCGAAGAAGCCGGGCGCAACCCGCCTGATGAACGCATTCGAGCTGGCGCCCGAGAACTCCGGGCGTTGGCTGATGGACCTCCCCGGCTACGGCTTTGCGAACGTCTCGAAGGCCGAGCAGCAAAAGTGGGCCACGATGCTGAGCACCTACATCGAAGCGCGCGAGAACCTCGTATCGGTGATTCTCTTGATCGACGGTGCCGTCGGCCCCACCGCACTCGACCTCCAAACCGTCGAGTGGCTCGAGAGCCTCGGCCGCTCGATCACCTTCGTCGCCACCAAAGCCGACAAAGTGAAGCCCTCGAAGTCAAAGAAGCGGCGGACCGAATTGACTGACAAGCTAGAGGTTGCTCGCAGTGAGGTGACATGGGTGAGCGCCGACAAGGGCAACGGCATCCCCGAGCTGCGAACGACCATCCGCAACCTGTTGGGAGCCTCATGACCATCGATCGCCTTCCGTTCGGTTCCACCGGCCACGACAGCAGCCGAATCATCTTCGGGGCGGCCGCGCTCGGCGCCATGAGCCAATCTCGAGCCGACACGACGCTGGCCCTGGTCCGTGACGCCGACATCAACCACATCGACACGGCCGCGTCGTACGGCGAAAGCGAGCTGCGACTTCAGGACTTCCTGCAGGATCACCGCCACGAGGTCTACCTCGCGACCAAGACCGGGGAGCGCAGCGGGTCCGCCGCCCGTGCCCAGCTCGAAGCGAGTTTGGAACGCATGGGGGTCGATCGAGTCGACCTGATCCAACTCCACAACCTCGTCGAGAACTCGGACTGGGAGGCCGCGTTCGCCGCCGACGGCGCAGTACGGGCGCTCTTTGACGCCGTCGACGAAGGGCTGGCCGGTGCGGTGGGCGTCACCGGCCACGGACTGCGCATCCCCCAGATGCACCTCCGGAGCCTTCGAGAGGCACCGTTCGCATCGGTCCTGTTTCCGTGGAATCACAGCTTGGCTGAGTTCGCAGCGTACGCCGCCGATGTCGAAGCGTTGATCGACGTTTGCGTCGAACGAGGCGTTGCGATGCAGACCATCAAATCGGTGAGTCGCCGGCGCTGGGCACCCGAGTACGATGGGCCCCGGTTCGCCTGGTACGAGCCGCTCTCCCCCGGCGAGGCCTTTCGGCGAGCCATCGAGTTCGTCCTCGCTGAGCCACGGGTCTTTCTCAACACCTCGAGCGATGCTCGTCTGCTCGACGCAACGCTTGCCGCGATGGCCGGCCACGACGGCTCCGCACCGGACCCATCGGAGCTCGAGCGCGACCGCGCCGAACAGGGGATCATCCCGCTGTTCGACGGTGACGCGCTCGAAAGCGTCGGTTGACCGGGCTCGGAAGAGCCCTCGACGACACGGGCCCGGTGAGGGCCCGAGACGACACGATCAGTCGATGACCATCTGCGCCATCAGCGCAGCCTTCTCTTCATCGAAGGTGTCGAGATCCATCTGACCGTCGTCATAACGACGGTGCAGGTCAGCAACCCGCTCCATGATCTCTTCGTTGGACAGTTGGGGCCCGTCAAACGCGTCTTCGTCTTCGAGCTCGAGCTCGTCGTCTTCGCCTTTTTCAAGGCGCTTCTCGCGCTTGGCCGCAGCCTTTGCCTTCTTCGCCATATCGCGCTGACGCTTCGCGAAACTGGATCGACCGGTAGCCATGGCAACCTCCTCCTCGTCTCGACAGGGCGGTCACTCCGCGGTGACCGACGTTCGACCGTAGCCGATCTCCTGCCCTTTTCCGACGTGCCATATGACCCTGTTTGGGTCACGCAACGCGGTCAGATGACATCAGTCACTGGGCCCGAGCCGCACGCTAGGTTCTCGGGATGGAGGATATCCACAGCAAGCCCGCCGTCTCGATTCCCGACGGCGCGCCACCGGCCGAGCTGCTCAGCGACGATCTCGTCGTCGGCGATGGCCCCGAAGCCACCGCCGGCATGCAGGTGACCGTCGACTATGTCGGTGTGAGCTGGTCTACCCAGCGCGAATTTGATGCGTCGTGGAACCGCAACGACACCTTCACGTTCGGTCTGGGAGCCGGTCAGGTCATCCAGGGCTGGGATCAAGGTGTGCAGGGAATGAAGGTCGGCGGGCGTCGCCGGCTCACGATTCCGCCCGACATGGGCTATGGCCAGATGGGCGCAGGCGGCGTCATCGGCCCGAACGAGACCCTCGTCTTCGTGGTCGATCTCCGCTCGATCGGCTGATCCGTGGCCGACTGGATCGCGGATCCGGACTCGTACGTCAACGGGCCACCGCATTCGCGCTTCGACGACGCACGTCGTCTCGAGCCGGTCCAATGGGTTGACGGAGGCGACGAGCCCGGTTTCTGGGCGATTCTTCGGTACCCCGACGCCCTGCGGGTCGCCGAGGCCACCAACTACTTCTCGCCGATCGACAACGGGATTGCGATCGACGACATGGCTCCGCTGTATCTCGGCGACCTTCGTCAGCTGCTCCTCGCCACCGATGACGACACGCCAACTGCGGCCCCAGTCGACCTCGATGCGTGGGCCTTGGACGACGTCATGAACGGGCTCGAAGACCGGGTACGGGCGGCGACCCGCGCCGTGCTGGATCAGGCTCGCGAGTCTGGTTCCCATCTCGATTTCGTGCACCAGGTCGCCCTGCCGGCCGCCATCAACACCCTCACCGATCTCCTGGGCGTCCCGGCCGACGACCGGTCCCACCTCTACGCAGTCGCGCTGCGCAACAGTGGCAACGACGAGGTCGATCCAGCCGAACGGGCGCCACGAGGCGCGGCTCGACTCGAACTGGCTGCGTATGCAGCCAACTTTTCCGCAGACCGTCGAACCGCACGGCCGCAAGGCGACCTCACCGACGTCTTGTTGGCAGGAGCAACCGATCTGGGCGCCCTGGACGACATCGACTTTGCTGGCGTGTTCGTGCAGCTCGTCATGATGAGCACCGACACCATCGCTGGCCTGATGTCGTCAGGAATGATGGCGTTGTTCGAGCACCCAGGCTCGTATCTCGATCTCCGCGGCAACCGGGGTGAGATCCCGGTTGCAGTCGAAGAGATGCTGCGATGGGCCAACCCGGTCAATGTCATGTCCCGGGTCGCGCTGGTCGACACCCGCATGGGCGGAAAAGAGATGAAGGCAGGTGATCGGGTGGGGATCGTCTGCACCGCCGCCAACCGCGACGCCGACATCTTCGAGCTCCCTCACGCGTTCGACATTGCCCGAGACCCCAACCCTCACCTGTCGCTCGGAGTTGGAGACATCCAGTTTGATCTCGGCGCAACCCTCACCCGACTCCAGGGTCGAGTGTTCTTCGAAGAAGTCTTCAAACGCTGGCGCCACCTCGAACAGGCAGGACTGGCCCTGTGGCAACGGTCGAGCCTGAACAATTCGTTGCGGCAACTACCGATCGAAGCCCGCTGATGGCGACCGAGCCGGGGTGGTACCACGGTGCCGGCGACCCTCCCGGCACCGTCCGCTACTGGGACGGCACCGCATGGGTGACCGAGGCGTTGCCCGAGCCGCCGGGATGGGTTGACCCTCACCAAACCCGGGTCGAGTACGGCGGCGCCGGCCGCCGCGTCGCGGCGTCGCTCATCGACGGACTGGTCAGCGGGATCTTCCTCATCCCGTTTCTCTTCGGCTACATCGGCGACGTGATCGACGATCTCGATGCCGGTGGAGACGGTTCCACGGTGGAGGTTCCGTCATCGCTCTACGTCATCGGCATCGTGCCCACCGCAGTGTTCATCCTCATGGTTGCGTTTCTCGGCGGTACCCCGGGCAAGCTGATCCTCGGGCTTCGGGTCACGCTCGACGACGCCGCCACGACACCGCCAGGGCTGGGCCGAGCGGTGCGGCGGGCCGTCCCCAACCTGATCGGGATCATCCCCGTCATCGGCGCGGTCGCTGCCATCGCACCCATCGCCGCTTTGATCATGGTGCTCACCGATGACCAAAAACGAAGCATCTACGACCGGATTGGCGACACCCGGGTGGTCCGGGTGCGGCGCTGATCAGCGCCCGAAGACTTCCACTTCGGCCAGGTGAAAGTAGTCGGTTCGGCCGTTGACCACCCGCACGATCTGACCCGACACGCCACCGACATCGACGACGGATGGGTTCTGGATCACGCCCGGAGCCGTACCAACACGTACGCCGTCGACGTACACCTCGACGTCTTGGGCTCGGGCGGCGACGCCGTCCTGTCGATTGAAGAGGCGGACCTCGTCGATCACATGGGCCGAACCGAGATCGACTTCCCACCATTCACCGGGACCGCTGCTCGTGTGGAAGACCGAGGCACCCGTCCAGTAGTTCGACTCGGTGTTGCCATCGTTGCCTCGATCTGCGAAGGCGGTGCCGTGGTTCGACGACTGGGTGGCCGGCTGCCCGTAGGCCACGTTGAATGTCCCCTGGCCGGAGCCCGAACCAGCGATGAAGGACAGCGACTGATCCGCAGCACAGCGAGCCACCGCCGATGAGCCCGAGGTTGTCTGCCCTTCGCTGTCGACCCTGGTGAAGAAGCACGTGCCCGAATCGCTGCGCACCGCAGCGCCCCAGACGGTGCCATCCGTACTGGAGGCAACGCTCAGTGTCATGTCGTCCACCGAGATCGACGTCGAATCGACATACCTGAATCCGGGTTCTGCCTCGGCGAGGGCCGTCGGATCCGCCCCCGTGAACGATGCTGCGTCAGTGAACACGGCGGAGGCGGTCGCGATCCCTGTGCGTAACGTCGCTTCGGCCGTTCGGTCCTGGGCGCGCGCTCGAGCACCGAGATAGGTCGGGATGCCGACGGCAAGAAGGATTCCGATGACGAGGACCACGACCATCACCTCGAGCAGGGTGAAACCATCGTCTCTGCGGTTCGAACGTGACCGGTGCGAGAATCGCATCCGGTAAGACTCGGACCCTTCGGGCTGAACCTGAGCGAACGCTCAGCGGCCGAGGACTTCGACCTCGAAGAATCGGGCCCGCCCGCTCGTCACGGTGATGCGGACCTGTGATGTCGAGACCGGAGTGAGTTCGTCCCGAGTGACCGATGCGGTGTTGCCGGTTCGCTCGAGGGCGTTGACCCACTGGGCGAGGCTGGCGTCCCAGTATTCGATCCGATACCCGTCGACCGGGTTGTTCCACTGCAGATGGCCGTTCCAGATGCGAATCTCGGCAATCTCGTACGTCTCGCCGAGATCCAGGGTGAGCGACGGCTGCACCGTTGGAGAAGCAATGGCCGACACCCAGCGGCTGGCCGTCGAGACCTTGTCGCCGTCGACCGCTCGCGATCCGGGCTGGTTGCCGTAGTGGTCAAATGTCGACGTTGCCCCAGCTCCGAGCGCAACATTGGACCAACCGGGCTCCATCATCAGTCCCGCCCCGAGGAACTCGACCTCATAGAACCGGGCACGACCTTCGTCGATGGTGATTCGCACCTGCGATGCCAGGACCGGTACGAACGTGTCCACCACGATCGAGTCGGTGTTGCCGGTCCGGGAGAACAATGGCCGCCACGGATCGGTCGGGTCGGTTCGATACTCGACGGTGTAGCCGTCGACTGCGATGTTGTAGCCGGTCCAACCGTTCCAGTGCCGCATCTCCGAGATCTCATACCGCGCTCCGAAATCAAGGGTCAGCGTGGGGGTGATGGTCGGGCTTGCGATCGCCGACACCCACCGGCTGGAGGTTGCAACCTTGTTGCCATCGACCGCACGCGCGCCTGGCTGGTCCGCGTAGTGGTCATAGGTGGAGAACGCGGCGGCGCCGAGGGCGACATTGGACAGCGTCGACTCCGCCGACGGTCGGCCGATGACGTCGACCTCGGCCAGCCCCAGGCGGTCGCTGCGGTCAGCGGGAAGCTGCACTCGAACGAAACGAGCATCGACATCGGGAACGGCAAGTTGCACGACGTGGGAGGCAAGGTCGCCGACATCGGCAGTCCACGTCGCGGCCGCCTGCGCGTCGGCCAGCGTCGCATCGCCGAATGTGGTGTCGCCGGCCATGACGATTGCGCCATTGAGCGCATCGAGCGTGCCATCGGCTTGCGTGAACAGGTTGATGCCGTCGATCGAGTAGCTCGCACCCAGATCGACTTCCCACCACGGCTCGTCGTCGTCGGTGATCGCCATGGGTTGCTGCTGATCGCGCCCACCGTCACGGAGCCCGTCGACGGCGGCGGACGCATCGACGAACGGACGTCCGGCGAAGAGGCTCGATTGGGCGGCGGGCTTGTCCGTCGAGACGATGGACCCGGTCGTGGAGACCACATCCTCCGCATCGATCACGAAGTCGCCGTCGGCGTCGTTGAGCGTGCCTTGCTCGCCGATCACGTCGACCTCGGCGAGTTCGAGCTGCATGCCCGTGCCGGCCGGCAGCTGGATGCGCACGTACCGGCCAACCCGGTCGGGGATGGCGACCTGCGTCAGCGAGTCGGTGCTGGTGATCGTGGTCGACCACACGGCGACCGCTTCGGCCTCGTCGAGCGAGACAAAGCCGAGGGGACGTGCCGTCACCATGACGACGGCACCGTCCATCGGCTGTGCATGCAGATTGATCCCGTCGATCGTGTGCAGTGCACCCAGGTCGACCTGCCACCAGGGTGAGGCATCCGCAGTTCGGGCCACCGGCGCAAAGGTGGACACACGATCGGTGGCGTTGTTGGGTCCAAAGTTCGCCACGTCGTTCAGCTGGATACTCGACTGAACCGCCTGCTTCGTGGCGGACACGTTCGACCCCGTGTTGACGACCAGATCGAGTGAGTCAGGGATGCCATCGCCATCGGCGTCGCCCGTCGCCCCGGCCGTTCCAACCGGAAGAAACAACGCCCCGAGAATCGCAGCGATCAACAGGCTCCGCGTCAGCAGCCCCTGCGGTTGTCGAACAGGCATCATCGAAACTCCCTTGCTCCACCACACCGATCGCCAATCGGCACTCGGCCCCCGATCTCGACCGGCCCGACGACTCATTCCTCGCAGGTCGAACGGCCCAGGTGACCTCCCAGCGGCAAGACTGGACGAACGTTCAGTCGGTCGATAGCGTCCTGCGCCGACCCCGAATCAGGAGGACCACCATGGAGATCTCACTCGCCGGCAAGCGCGCGTTCGTCACCGCCGGCGGCGACGGCATGGGCCGCACCACCGCCATGACCATGGACCGGCTCGGCGCCGAGGTCTTCACCTGCGACATCGACCCATCCGGGCTCGACACCTTGCCCGACTCGATCACGACCTGGCAGTGCGATGTCACCGACTCTGACGCGCTGGACGCCATCTTCGATGAGATCCTCCCCGGTGGCCTCGACATCATGGTCAACAACGCCGGCGTCGGCGGCCCGACCAAGATGGTCGAAGACGTCACCAACGAGGAATGGGCGCAGTGCATGGGCGTCTGTATCGACGCCCAGTTCTATTGCGCTCGCCGAGTCGCTCCCGTCTTCAAGGCGCAGCAGAGCGGCGTGATCATCAACATGGTGTCGGCGGCCGGCATCCTCGGCTTTCCCGGTCGATCGCCGTATGTGGCCGCCAAATGGGCCGTCGCCGGCTTCACCGAGACGCTCGCCATGGAACTCGGACCCGACAACATCCGCGTCAACGGCATCGTGCCCGGCAATGTCAACGGCCAGCGCATGGAGAACGTGATCGCCGCCCACGCCGACGCCGAAGGGCTCGACCCCGAGGACGTTCGCCGCATGTACGCGATCGGTACGTCGATGCAGTGTTACGTCGACCCGCAGGAGATCAGCGACCTGATCATGTTCCTGGTAAGCGACTACGGCCGTCACATCTCGGGCCAGATCATCGGGGTCGACGGCAACACCGAAACCCTTTACCCCCGTTCGTGACGGGTGGAACTGACCAGCGACGAACAGGCCTGGATCGACGGAAAGGCCGGGCGGGCGCATCAGCTCGCCATGCAGCTCATGGTCGCAGCGGCCGAATCGAGCGGTGCGACCACTTTCGTGCCGATCGAATTCGCCCACATCAACTCGTGCCACTGGTCAGGGCGCCTGTCGGTTGACTTCGCCGAGTTCCTGCTCGCCGAAGGCGCGAGCCTGGCCGTCCCGACTCACACGAACGCATCACTCATCGACTGCTCGCAGCCCCAACTGCGGCCCGCAGCCTCCTC
>JBCCYT010000056.1:0-23533 GCA_039188975.1 Actinomycetota bacterium | reverse complement strand
GCGACAACGGCGGGCGAAGTGGAGATGTCCTCAGGCACGGCCGCCATGATGTCTCGGCCCGCCCCTGGCGTCCACCCTCGAGGATTGTGTCCTCTACGATCCCACCTCGTGGCCCCGACGACCGACTGGAATCCGATTCTTCGCGGTGAGTTCGACAAGCCGTACTGGGCGTCGCTGAAGGCCTTCGTGGCGGGGGAGCGAGCGGCTCACGAGGTCTACCCACCCCACGACGAGGTGTTCGCTGCGCTTCACCTCACGGCCTTCGCCGACGTTCGTTGTGTGATCCTTGGTCAGGACCCGTACCACGGCCCCGGGCAGGCGCACGGACTGTGTTTCAGCGTCAACCCCGGCGTTCGCCTGCCGCCTTCGTTGGTCAATGTGTACAAAGAGCTCGAGCATGATCTCGGCGTCACTGCGCCGAGCACCGGCGACCTCCGGCCCTGGGCGCGCCAAGGCGTCCTGTTGCTCAACACCACCCTCACCGTGCGGGCCCACGAAGCTGCAAGCCATCAGGGCCAGGGCTGGGAGACGTTCACCGACGAGGTCATCCGAGCCGTCGGAGCCAAGGCCGACCATGTCGCCTTCGTACTCTGGGGTTCGCACGCTCGTAAGAAGCGGACGTTGGTCGACCAAGCCCGTCACACGATCATCGAATCCCCGCACCCGTCACCGCTTTCCGCCCACCGCGGGTTCTTCGGCAGCCGGCCCTTCAGCGCCGTCAACGCCGCCCTCGCCGCGGCCGGCCAGACGCCGATCGACTGGCGCCTCGACGATCCCTGAGCCCGTCTCGAAGCTCGCGCCGTTCGTCGACGGTGATGGCATCCCATTCGCCGGGCTCGAGCCCTTCGAGGGTGATGGGGCCGATGGCGATTCGTACGAGGCGGAGGGTCGGATGCCCGACCGCTGCGGTCATGCGGCGGACCTGTCGGTTCTTCCCTTCGGTGAGCGTGAGCTCGAGCCAGGAATCGGGGATCGACGGGCGGACACGAATCGGGACCGGGCGAGGCGGGAGGTTGGGTGGCTCGCGACGGGCGTGCGCCTGCGCCGGCCGGGTCCGGCCGTCTTTGAGATCGACACCAGTCGACAGATGATGGAGCGCGTCGTCGGACGGGATGCCCTCGACCTGCACCAGGTACGTGCGCGGGTGGCCGATCGTGGCGTCGGTGAGGTGGCCGCGAAGTCGCGGGTCACGAGGAAGCAAGAGCAGGCCCTCGCTGTCTCGATCGAGACGCCCGGCCGGATACACGTCGGGAACATCGATGTGGTCGGCGAGCGTCTCTCGCCCGTCGCGATCGGTGAACGCGGTGAGGCAGTCGTAGGGCTTCCAGAACCGCAAGACCAGGTCGCGGTCATCGAGCCGGGTCATGACGAGGACCTAGAAGTACCAGGGGAAGGCGGACCAGTCGGGGTCGCGCTTTTCGAGGAAGGCATCTCGACCCTCGACCGCTTCATCGGTCATGTACGCCAACCTCGTCGCCTCGCCGGCGAACACCTGCTGCCCCATGAGGCCATCGTCGATCAAGTTCATGGCGAACTTCGCCATGCGCTGCCCGGTGGGGCTCTTCTTGTTGATCTCGGCCCCCCATGCGAGAGCAACGTCCTCGAGCTCAGCATGAGGCACGACCTTGTTCACCATGCCCATCTCGAACGCTTCCTGCGCTGAGTAGTTCATGCCGAGAAAGAAGATCTCCCGGGCTCGCTTCTGGCCGATTTGACGTGCGAGATAGGCCGACCCGTAGCCCCCGTCGAAGCTGGCGACGTCGGTATCGGTTTGCTTGAAGATTGCGTGTTCTTCGCTCGCCAGCGTCAAATCAGCGGTGACGTGCAAGCTGTGGCCACCGCCGACCGCCCAGCCGGGGACGACGGCGATCACGACCTTCGGCATCGTGCGAATCAGTCGCTGCACCTCCAGAATGTGCAGCCGACCGGCTCGGCCCACCTCGACGGTGTCGGCGGTCTCGCCCTCCGCATACTGATAACCGGAACGGCCTCGGATGCGCTGATCGCCTCCCGAGCAAAACGCCCAGCCGCCGTCCTTGGGCGATGGCCCGTTGCCCGTGAGCAACACACATCCAACATCGCTACTCATCCGTGCGTGATCCAGGCACCGGTACAACTCGTCCACCGTCCCCGGTCGAAAGGCATTGCGCACCTCGGGCCGATCGAACGCAATGCGAACCGTCCCTTGATCAACCGCACGGTGATAGGTGATGTCGACCAGTTCCCCCAGCGCCTCCACGGGCTCCCATCGGGATGGATCGAAGGTCTCCGACACGGCATCTGCGCTCATGGGTGCGAAGCGTACGTCACTCGCGCCACGACCCACGTCACGCAGCGTGTTCGCCGAACCGGGTTTCCGCCTCGATCCTCAACCAAGCTCCCGCCCCGCCGACCGGAACGACATGGCGGGAACCTCATCGATACAGCCGAGTGCATCGGCTGACCTCCTCATCGGTCCCGGGCGAGCGCACGACCCGACCGTAAGGGTCGACCGCCACCTGCTGGACGAGCTTGCAACACTCAACGACCGGCTCCTCGTCGCCCACAATCACCTGGCCCATGGTCGCCGCGGCGGTGTGCCGGCTGCCCTCGTCGAGGAGTTCGATGACGTCATGCGGCGAATGCGGGCGGTCGTGCGAGATGCCCGGGCCGTTCCGGTCTCACATACATGGCTCCGCTCGGCTCGGTGGCTCCGCGATCTAGGCCGAGCCGATGGCAGCGGACTTCACCTCGCAGCGGAGAACACCGAACGGGTCGCTGTCGATGTTGAGGCCATCGCCGCGCTCGAGGGTCCCATCGCATCGTTTCTCGAAACGATTGCTCGCGGCGGGGTCGACGCCGGTGCCCCTGCGCCTGTCGACGCCGCGATCACGATCGGGGCGAGGCTGGACCACGACGACCTGGTCCTCGAGATCGCGTACGTCGGGCAAGCGGTTGAGATCGACGCCGATCTGCACGCGGTCGTCACTGAACGGCGCGGTTCGATCTCGACGACCCAACGCGAGGGCAAGCTCCGCTACGTCGTGGTCGTCCCCGTCGGTCGCGGCGACATCGACGCGACCTTGGTTCGCTGCGAGGGCAGCGTCTATGGGCTGGCGGCGGCGACTGTGACCGGGCGGTTCCGGCTCGACACCAGACGCACCCGAATCGATGACGTTGCGGGAGCCGAGGTGGTCGATCACGACGGGGCTCTCGTGCCCCTCATTTGGCTCCGAGACGTGCTGTGCGTGGAACCGTCGCCCATGAACCGCCACGAGGTTCTCGTCCTTGATCACGCGGGGCATCGGGTCGGCCTCGTGGTCGACCGCATCCTGCACAACGAACTCGTGCTGGCCCAGCAGATCGGACTGCCGCTGCAACGGTGGGGCCCTTTCGCGTCGACAGCGATCAGCGGGAGCGGCGACGTTGTCGTCATGCTTGAACTCGCCGACATCATTGCCACGATCGGGCTCGAGACCGAGGAGCGACGATCCTTCTCGCGGCGAGACACCACGATCGAGGTACCCACGACACTCGTCGAGCAATTGGCGGGGCTCACCGTCCACGGCGGATCTGATGACTGACATGAGCACCCGGCCGGATCCAGCCACCGGCCGGCAGCCGATCACTGGACCCGAACCAGAGCCCAATCCTCACCTGATCGTGCGAGTCGACGAAACCCGACTTGCACTCGCAGAATCCGACCTGGTCGACGGTCCCGTCCAGAGCATCGTCCACCGACTCCCGCTCGCCCCGCCCACGCTGGCCGGCCTCACCAACCTCGGTGGGGCCGTGGTTCCGGTGCTCGACATGCGAGCTGCGCTCGGCCTTCCCGACCCGGCCAACGACGACGCCTCCCGTCACACCCGATTCGTTCGGACCACCTCGGGAACGATCGGCCTGCTCGTCGAGAACGCAGAGACGCAACGCGTCGACGTCCAGCCCGCGGCGCTTCACCAGCCGCCATTGACCATGCTGCCCGAAGCCCGTCGCGTGGTCGTCGGACTCCAGCGAGACGACACCGGACTCGTCGCCGTGCTCGATGTGGAGGCCGCCGTTCGCAGGCTCCGCGACCCGCTCGACTGACGCAGCCGGCCAAACCCGAATCCCGATCTCATGCGGATCGGCAGTCGACCGAGACTGTCGACATACCCGCCCGCCCCGCATGAAAGGTCACTGGTTCGATGGACGCCACGCTCCACCTGCTCGGTCTCACGATCGACGAGCAGACCGCCACGTCGGCGATGACCGACGCGGCAGCGGAGGCCGTCCACGCCCAGTTCGCCGCGGACAATCCCGACGCCGGGCTCTTCATCCTCGCCACGTGCGCCCGACTCGAGTTCATCATCGAGGCGCCCGATCGACACACGGAGCGCCTCCACAATGCGCTCGCGGCCTCGATCGGCGTTTCGCCGATCACTCTCGCCTGCCCCGCCCGCACTGCGCTGCGCTACGAACTGGCCCACGACGACGTCGTCGCCCACCTGTTCCGGGTTGCCTCCGGACTCGAATCGCCGATTCTGGGTGACACCCAGATCCTGACCCAGATTCGAAGCGCCGAGACTCGTGCCCGGGCCGCCGAGACCCTCACGCCCCGGTTGGGCGAGGCCATCCGTCGAGCGCTCGCGACCGGGCGCGCCGCCCGGCGCGAAACCACGATCGGCGCCGGAAGCGCCGACATCGGCGGCACCGTCGCCCGAACCATCGCGCTGCGAGGCCTCACCTTTTCCCCGGTCGTGGTCGTCGGCGGGGGAGACGCTGCCGAGCGCACCCTTGCGGCGTTTGACCATGCGCCTCGCAGCGTCGGCGTCCTCAGCTCCGCCCAGGAAGACGATCACGACCTCGCCGCGCGCTACGGCGCCGACGTCGTGGGCGACGACGAGCTCGACCGGTGGGACGACGCAGTCTTTGTGCTCACCACCCCCGATGTGCCCGACGATCTGTCGCCCTTCCTCGCCGGAGCGCGTCTCGTCGTCGACCTCGTGCCGGGTGGCGCCAGCCGTTACGCCGACATCGAGCGGCGCGACCTCGGCGACTGGTCCGACCCGCGTCGGCTCGCCGCGATCGAAGCGGTCACCGATCTGTGCGACGACGAAGTCGCCGACTGGACTGCGTGGTGTACCCGCCAGCCATTCGAAGACGCCGTCGGCACGCTCTACCAGGACCTCGATCGGTTGATCGACGACCTCGAAGTCGGTGATGCCGCCATCGCCGTTCGCTCCGTGGTGCGCCGCTGGCTGCACCCCCACATCGCTGCGCTGCGCACCGCCGTCCCGGCCGCCGCGCCCCCCGTCCCAGTAATTCAGGAGTCAGTCTGATGCCGAATATCCGAGTGCTCGTGTGTGACGACTCCGTCGTCGTACGGCGCATCGTCGCCGAGATGATCGACCGCGACCCCGAGCTGGAGGTCGTCGGTACCGCACGCGACGGAGCCGACGCCCTCCGCCAGGTCCAAGCGCTCAACCCCGACATCATGACCCTCGACATCGAGATGCCGGTCATGGACGGGCTCGAGACGCTCCGCAACCTTCGAACGGTGGCGCCCCGGCTCCCCGTGGTCATGTTCTCGACCTTGACCACCCAGGGGTCGTCTGCCGCCCTTGATGCGCTGTCGCTCGGCGCCAAGGACTATGTCGGCAAGCCTTCCAACGTCGGCCGCACCAAGGACGTTGCGTCGCAGCTCGAAGAAGAGCTGATCCCGAAACTCAAGGCTCTCGTCCCCGGTCGGCTTCAGCCAGCCGGTCTTGCTCAGCCCGCCGCTCGCCCGCAAGCTCGCGCCGAGGGCGGCTTCGGTGATCGAAGCGGGCGGATCGACGCCCTGCTCATCGCATCGTCAACCGGTGGACCGGTGGCGCTCGAAGACCTCTTTCGAGCGATCAAGCAGCCGCTCCCGGTCCCAACCCTCATCGTGCAACACATCCCGCCGGTCTTCAGCGAGATGCTCGCCGAACGCCTCGACAAGGTCGGTCCGACCCACTTCCACCACGCCGAGCCTGGCATGCCGGTCCAAGCCGGCCACGCCTACCTCGCCCCCGGCGGCCTCCACATGACCATCGAACGGCAGGGCGCAAATCTCGTCATCGGCACCAACGAAGGACCCAAGGTCAACCATTGTCGACCCGCTGCCGACGTGCTCTTCGAATCCGCAGAACCGATCTTTGGCGGAAACGCCTTGTGTGTCGTCCTCACCGGGATGGGCAATGACGGTGCGGAAGGGTGTCGACGCCTCACCGCGAAGGGCGCGTCGGTCATTGCCCAAGACGAACCGACCAGCGTCGTCTGGGGCATGCCTCGGGCGGTGACCGAAGCAGGTCTCGCGAACGAAGTCCTGCCGTTGCCCGACATCGCCGGGCGAATCGAGAGCTGGCTTGGTCGCCACGCTCGCCCGACCGTCGGGAGCATCCGATGAGTCTCAGCGCCCTTTCGTCCGCCAACACGGCGAAACAGGAATCCAGTCTCGGGGCCGGCGACTTCGATCTGCTGCGGAAGCTGTTGGTCGACAAGGCCGGCATCGTGCTCGAACCAACGCAGGAGTACCTCGCCGAAGCTCGCCTCCCACCGGTCGCTCGCCAACACGGCATGGCCGAGATCACCGAGATCATCGCCGCCCTGCGCACGGGTCGGAACCGAGAACTCGAGATCGACGTCGTCGACGCGTTCACCACCAACGAGACGTCGTTTTTCCGAGACAGCCATCCCTTCGACGACTTCATCAAGGTCGTCATGCCCCAGCTCATGGGGAGCCGATCGTCGGCATCGACCATCCGCATCTGGTGCGGCGCAAGCTCGAGCGGCCAGGAGCCCTACACCCTCGCCATGCTGTTCAACGAGCACTTCCCCGAGCTCGTTCAGCAGCGTCGAATCAAGATCCTTGCAACCGACCTCTCCCGAACGATGGTCGGCCGAACCAACGAAGGGCGCTACAGCCAATTCGAGGTCAACCGCGGACTCCCCGCACCAATGCTCATCAAGTACTTCGACCAGGTCGGGCGTGACTGGCAAGCCAAGCCGGCCCTGCGCGACATGATCGAAGCAAAGGAATGCAACCTGTTGGAAGGGTGGCCCATGGTGCCCCGGTCCGACATCGTGTTCCTCCGCAACGTGTTGATCTACTTCTCGCCCGAGACCAAGACCACGATTCTCGAGCGCATCCGCACTGAGGTCCTCCACCCCGACGGGTTCCTCTTTCTCGGGTCGAGCGAAACCACCCTCAACCTGCCAACGCAGCTCAAGGCCCAACGGTTCGACCGCGGCCAGTGCTATCGACCCTGACCATCGAGACACCCTGACCCCACGACCAATGACCTACCTCGACCCCACACCCAACCCTCCGAGCAACGGAGCACTGACATGCGAGTAATGATTGTCGACGATTCACGGGCGCAGCGAATGATGCTGCGCCGAATGGTGGAGACACTCGGCTTCGACACCGAAGAGGCCGAGCACGGCCAAGATGCCCTCGACAAGCTGTCGACCGACGAACCCGTCGATCTGATGCTCGTCGACTGGAACATGCCGGTGCTCGATGGCCTCGAGATGCTCAAAGCCGTTCGCAAGATCCCGGCGTTCGCCGACGTCACCATCATGATGGTGTCGAGCGAATCCGACCCTCGCAAGATGGCCCGAGCCCTCATGTGCGGCGCCGACGACTACCTCGTCAAGCCCGTCGACGGCCCCATGATCCGCGAGAAGCTCACCATGCTCGGTGTGCTCGACCCCCAGACCGTCTGAGGAGACCCCATGTCTGACCAGCTCACCATGCCCCACGCTGACGAACTCGCCGAGATGCTGTCGACGGTTCTGTCCGGCTTCACCTTCCCCGAGGCCGCCATCCCTGAGCCGGACGCGCAGCCGTTTGGCGCTCGCCTCGTCATCGAAGGCGACGCCGAAGTCGGGCTCTATGTGGAAGCCGACCCCGTCGCCGCGCCGGCCCTCGCCGAAGCGTTCTTCGCCACCGGCCAGCCCACCGAACAAGACAAGACCGAAGCCGTGATGGAACTCGCCAACATTGCGGCCGGTGCCATCAAGACCCTCCTCGGCGGCGAAGGCGAGTGGTCGATCGGCATCCCCGACTCTGGAATGCCCGAGAGCTTCGACGGCTGGACCGTCACCCAGGCCAGCGCCGGCGGCGGACACATCCACCTCGCGTTCCTCCCCGCCTGATCGGTCACGCTCGGCGGGTCGTTCGTACGGATCAGGTGATCCGGGCCAGACGAGCATCCATTCGGGCCAACCACACGTCGATGAGCGCCGCGCCGCGGTCATCGCCAAACTCCAACGCGTCGAGCCCTGACATGCGATGGAGCAGCAGTAACAGCCCCTCGTCGTAGTCAGCTCGCAACGCATCGAGCGGGTAGTCCTCCACCCCGGCATCGGTCAACCCGTCGTGGTAGTGCGCGAGCAGATCATCGATGACTGGCTCCGGCGTCGATGGGTCGATCGATCCGGTGAGGAAGTAACCGACATCCAAGACGGCCGGACCCCGGTTCACCGATTGCCAATCGATGACCGACGCCACTGCGCCATCGTCGCCGAAGAACAAATTGTCGAGCCGGAAGTCGCCGTGCAGCAAGCAGCGCGGCGCTTGTTCGTGCAGCTCCCGAATGCGGGTCAAACCACTCGTTCGGACGGCGCGGGTGAGTTCCTGCACCGCCGGCCGAAAGACAGAACTGACCCGCTGCTCGAACAGGCGCCGATTGTCGAGATAGATCGCGTGGAACAGGCGGGGCACGACATCTCCACCGACGAACCAGTGCCGTTCGTCCGGGCACCGATCGCCCCATGTCGACGCGTGCATCCGAGCCGCAGTCGAGAGGGCCGCCGCCGCCGCCTCGGCATCACAGCCTGCGAGCTGGTCACCCATGGCGAGCCCGTCGAGATCGTCGATCACCAACACACATGGTGGAACATCGGCGTCGGTCTGCTCACGACGAACAACCCGCCGCAACAACCACAGCGGCAACCGTTCGGCCTTGATCATCTTGGCGAGGAAGGCAGATTCGTCGCCGCGGGCATCGTAGTGCGCAATGTGGGCCGTGGGATGCGGCACGTCAACGTCGCCCAGCAGCGTGTCGTACACGCGGACCTCACGTTCATAGATCCCGAGGCTGCGGCCCGTTGCCCGATTGTGGGGATCAGAGGTCGGCACCTTTGCCACCAGCGACGCCGGTCCAGAGCCGCTGGTGTAGGACAGGGTGAGCCTCGCGATCTCGCCCATGAAACCCTCGCCCTCACCCAACCGCTGCTGGTCGACCTGTCCGATCTGGCTCTCGCCGTCGATCGTGCCCGCCGCGCGAAGCGCGGCGGTGAGCCAGGCACCGTCGATCTCCGCCAACGTGGTCGGTGTCACATCCCCCATGGGGTGGAACGTACCGTTCACCCGCGAAACGGTGCCAATACCGCATCACTTTCGGGCACCAGCGCCAACACGTCGGCACCGCTCGAGGTGATGAACCGCGTCGTTGGCACGGTGGCGGTCACCGGCTCCGCCCCTCGCAGCGCAAGGCCCAGTTGCCCGGCAGTGGCCAGACCGAACCCGTGATCGACACGGACGTTGGCCGCCACGGCGTCGAGCGCCCCGAGAAGCACGAACGGGTTCCGAGTCGCGCCGAGCTCCGCCATGACCGCAGCCAAGAAACGCTGCTGACGTTGCACCCGTCCGAGGTCGCTGGTCGGGTCGGTCACCAGCGCTCCGTCGATCAACTCCGTGTATCGGCGGGAGCGCACATAGGCGAGGGCGTCATCACTGCTGAGGTCCACCGGACCGGCGGTCTCGATCAACAGTCCGGACCGGTCATCGCGTGCGGGGTAGGGGAAATCGAGGGTCACTCCGCCCAGCGCATCGACCAGACCAAGAAACCCTGCGAAGTCAACCTCGAGGTAGTGGTCGATCGGAATGCCGAGCTCCTGCTGAATCGTTCTGACCAGCGATTCTGGCCCGCCGACGGCAAACGCGGCGTTGATGCGATTGGGGGACCCGCCATCGATGGGGACATAGAGATCGCGGGGGATTGCCAGCAACGACACGGCCTCGCCCTCGACCCGCATGATCGCAATGGTGTCGGTCCGCTCGCCACCGAGGCCCTCCCCGAAGATCACGCCGGCGTTCTGTACATCTGCATCGACCCCTTCACGCGAGTCGGTACCGACGACCAGGTAGTTCGTCCCGCTCCCACCCTCCAGGCGCAGGTGAAGCCGTAGGTCGACTCGATCGACGCCACGCCAGGTGTTCCAGGCAAGTCCGCCGAAGCCGACCGCCGGCACCAGAACCACCGCAACAACAACAGTGGCGAACCACGGCCAGCGGCGGGCACGACGCCGATGTCCACGCCTGCGGACGGCGCGACGCGGTTCGGGCGCCGGTCGGGGGGCGGCCGGGGAGGGGCCACCGCCGGCATGGATCGACCGGGGATCGCGTGGGACGTCCGACATCGACCGCTAGTGAACCATCTCGGGGGTGAGCTGCCACCGCGGGCATGCCACCACCAGGCGCGCGCCCGTGGCTACGCTGGATGTCCGGGCCGGTTCTCGTTCATGCGTCAACTCTCCACGTCCTCGTTCCGTTCCCGCACGCTCGTCGCAGCGGTCGCCACCGTCATGGTCGTGACGATCTCGCCCGCCTTCGGTCAAGACATCTCTGACCTCCGGCGCCAACGTGAAGAGGCGCGAGAAGCCGAACAAGAAGCCCTCGAGCAGATCGACCTGCTGCGCGCCGATGACGAGGTGATCAAAGCCACCCTCGACGAGATTCAGGCGCTGGTCGATGCCCAAACCGCCAGGGTCGAAGGGGCACGACAAGCCCTCGAAGCAGCCGAGAACGAAGTTCGCTACCGCGAGCAGCTCGCAACCGATGCTGCGGCTGCCGTGGTGACCACAACCGACCACATCCGGGTGCGGGCGGTTGACGCCTACGTCGGCACCGACAGCACGATCGAACCCTGGTTGATGTCGGGCGACCCGAACCGCACCGCAATCCGGCTCGCCCTGCTGGACTTCGCGGCCGGCAACGAGCGCGACTTGCTCGATGAGCTACGAACCGTGCAAGCCAATCTCGAGGAGAACGTTCGCCTGGGCGAGGACGCCCGGCTCGAGGCGGATCGGTTGCGGGGTGCGTTCGAGTCGGCCCTCGGTGAGCTCGAGGAGCGTCGCGCGGTGCAGCTCGAGGTACAAGCGGAGCTGCAGTCGCGGATCGATGCCTGGCAAGACGAGGTCGCAGCCCGAGCTGCTTCTTCCGACGAGATCTCACGACTCATCGACGAGACCGTTGCCAACGCGACCGGCCTGTCGCCTGGCTCCCCGTCAGCGCAGGGTTTCATCATGCCGACCGCCGGCCGGATCGGCTCGGGCTTTGGCCCGAGGGTGCACCCGATCTTCGGCACGGTTCGCCAACACACCGGTGTCGACATCGGGGCGAGCACCGGCAACCCCATCTGGTCGTCGAAAGCGGGCGAGGTGATCTTCGCCGGCTGGAAGGGGGGCTACGGCAACACGGTGCTGGTTGCACACGAGGGTGGCGTCGTCACCCTCTACGCCCACATGTCGGTGATCCACGCCGGCGTGGGGGACCCGGTCGATCAAGGCGACACCATCGGCGAGATCGGCAGCACCGGCTTCTCCACCGGCCCGCATCTGCACTTCGAGGTGCGGGTTGGCGGTGAGCCAAACGACCCGGTCCTGTTTCTCTCCTGACCCTTTCTCTCGGCATCGGCCGCCACGCACGGTGGCCCCCGGGCTACGCTGGCAACGCGAGGGGCGAGGAGGCATCGTGAGCAACAACGCCAGACACTTCAAGCGGCAGCTGTTCGGATATCGGCGCCGTGCCGTCGACGAGCATCTTGCGGTGGTCGACGCGTCGATCGCCGATCTGCGCGAGGCGGTTGAGGCCGCGTCTCGCCCCGAGCACCACGACCTGGTGCTGCGAGCGACGCGTCTCGCGGTCGAAGATGTTCTCCAGCGAGCCCACAACGACGCGGAGAAGATTCGCTCCGACGCCGAGACCGAAGCGGCCCGGATGCTCGCCGACGCCTACGAGATCGTGGCCGCTCGCGAGTCGGTGATCGATCTTCGACCAACCACCGAACCCGATGAACCGGTCATCGACACCACGTTCGCAAACGACCTGGCCCGAGCGATCGAGGACTGATCACCCGCCCGCAGCGCGTGTCGACGCTACGCTGCGCCGCCGATGCTGCTGACGATCGGCGATCTCCTCGAAGAACTCCTGGTGCGGCTGCGGACGCCACCGCGCCGCGGGGTCGACACCATGGTCAAGACCGCTCGAGTCCGCGGTGGCAGCGCAGCCAACGTCGCCGCGATCGATGCCGAGACCGGCGGCACCCCCCGCTTCGTTGGCCAGGTCGGTGATGACGTGCTCGGCCACGTCCTCGCCGATGATCTCCGTAACCGCGGCGTCGATGTGCGGGTCGACCATGTCGGCGGCACGGGCGTCGTCGTCACCACCGTGGGGCAAGGGGCACGGACGCGGCTGGTTGATCGCGGCGCGTCTCGCGGACCCGCCCAGCTGGATCCGCTCGTGCTCGACGGGGCGTCGCAGCTCTACGTTGCTGCTCGGGTCTTCACCGAAGATCCGCTGGCCTCCGCCCTCGACCGGCTCCTCGCAGACGTACGCGATCGACGGGTACCGCTCACCCTCGGCGGACCCACCGCCGCTGATCTGGAGCTGCTCGGCGCGGCGCCGTTTCTCGAGCTGGTCGAGACCGCCACCCCGGAGACGGTCGTGTTGCACCGAACCGAACACCACGCCCTCGGGCTGGATGATGCGCAACCGATCCTCGGCGCCGCGACGACGGTCGTCACCAACGGTGCCGAACCCACGGTCGTGATCGATGGCGCGGGCACGGCAGTCGCGATCGAGGTGCCGCCGGTCGACCGAATCCGCGACCGTACCGGGGTCGGAGATGGGTTCGTCGCCGGGTACTTGGCCTCGCGTCGCACCGGTGCAGACGCACTCTCTGCGACGCACGCCGGACATCGCGTTGCCGCGCGAGTGTTGCAGCATCTCGGCCCGACGACCACCGGGTGACGGCGGATCAGCGGCGCGGATTCGGTGCTCGCCGGGTCTGACCGAGCATCGTCATCAGCGCGTCGACGACACCAGCGATCGGTGGCGCCGGCGCGACCCCGAGGGGTTCCAGGGTGAACGACACGGGCACACCATCGGCGCCGGGACGGTCCACGTCGATCGACGCCGTGAGTTGCCCAACGCCCGGCTCATCGCCGACGACGACCTCGAGCAGACCGGCGTCAGGATCGACGAAGACGACCTCGCCGAGGTCGTGGGCGACGTCGGCGAGACGAAGGAGCACCTCACGGGGATTGTCGTGATCGACCCGTGGCTGCTCGTGCATGCGTCGAACCGGTGATGGTGTCGCGGGTCGGGGAAGCGGTTCCGTCCCGTCGTCGGTGACGGCTCGGAGGTACTCGAACGCCTGATTGATGCGCGCGGCCGCCTCGGTACTTCCCCCCACGTCGGGGTGTGAGGCGATGATCGCTCGCCGATGGGCGTTCTTCACCGCCGCCCAGTCCGCCGTGTGCTCGAGGTCGAGGACCCGCAGCGCGTCATCGAGTTGCATGTCGCCATCATCGCATCGAGCGCGACGAGGGGGCGGATCGGAGCCTCAGGTGGTGAGGTCACCACGGCGACGAGCGACCGCAGTGTCGAGGGCCGCATCGGCGCGAGCCGCCGCACCGGTCAGCCCGCCTGAGCGCCGCCGAATCGAGTACGAGACATCGACGTCGAGGGCGCAGCTGCGGAGATCGCGATGCAACTCTCGGGCCCGGCGGCTGAGGGTCAAGGCCCCGTCGACTGGCACCATCACGACGCCGAGGCGGCCGGGAGCGACCAACGCGGTGCGGTCCGTCCACCCGAGATGACGGTCGATGATCGCGAGAATCGCGGACTCGGCCAGCGCTTGATCCTCGGCATCGGCCCGTGTCACGAGCTCGGGGGCGTAGTTCACGATCAGCACGCCTGCGCCGAAGCCCTGGCGAGCGACGTGCGCTTCTTCACTTTCGAGGAGTTCCGCCCAGCCGCCCGCAGCGACGGGGGTGGACGGCAGCTTCGATCGCCCGATCGACAACATCGCGGCACCTCCTTGTGGTCACGCGTGCTCCTCGCATCGGCCAAAGGTCATCACCTCCATAGGCCTTTTGGCCTGTTGTCATCGAATCGACATCAAAGATGAACCGAGCGCGGTCACGACGACCACCGGGTGCGGTATCCGCGCGGCTACGGGCGCCTGGTGTGTCAGAGTTCCGAGCATGCGCCGTGAAGAGATCCGTTTCGTTGGAGCCGCAGGCGCCGAACTTGCGGGTCTGATTCAGCGCCCGCCGCCGGATGCCGAGGTGGTCGGGTCGGCGCTCATCGCCCACTGCTTCACGTGCGGGAAAGACCTTCACACCACCGCCCGCTTGGCGAAGGCCCTCACGCGTGCCGGTTGGCTCACCATGACGTTCGACTTCACCGGCGTCGGCGAGAGCGGGGGTGATTTCGGTGACACGACCATCGGCACCGACATCGGCGACATCACGCGCGCCGCGGTTGCGCTGATCGAGCGCAACGCCGGGCCGTGCGTGCTGATCGGTCATTCACTGGGCGGCGCCGCGGCCGTCCTCGCCGCCTCCCGCCTCAAGACGGTCGATCGCGTCGTTGCTATCGCGTCACCGGCGGACACCACCCACGTCGAACATCTCTTCGCCGACGCGCCCGTCATCGACGGCGGCTCCGTGTGTGCGACCATCGGCGGCCGGACCTTTCGCCTCGGGCCCGACTTCCTTGCGGGGCTGGGGAGCCACGATGTCGTCTCGGCGGCATCGGCCTTCGAGGGTCCGTTCCTCGTCGTGCAGGCCGGCGCCGACACCGTCGTCGGTGCCGAGCAGACGAGCCGTCTCGCGCACGCGGGTGGCGCCGAGCTCGCCATCGTCGACGGTGCCGATCATCTGTTCACCGGCCGGGAGGCCAGCACCGCCCTTGCCGACGTCGTCGTAGGGTGGCTGGCGCGGACCTGAACGGCTTCTGAATCGGCTTCGGGTGCTTGTTACCCGCTTGTCTGGTCCGTAGGCTCTCACGGTCGTCCGGTGGGCGTGGGTCCACCGCATACACACAACAACGCGCAACGACAGGGGAGAAACCGTGAGCGCTGTACCCTATTTGGCCCTGATCTCGGCCCTGGCGGGCCTGGCTCTGGCCGGCTACTACTACAAGGCCGTCGAGGCCGCACCTGCAGGCAATGAGCGCATGGTGTTCCTGATGGAGGAGATCCAGAAGGGCGCTCGCGCCTTCCTTCGCCAGGAGTACACCTGGGTGGCTGCGTTTGCAGTCGCAATGCTGGTCCTGCTCGCGATCGTCATCACGCCCCTCGCCTCCGTCAGCTACATCATCGGTGCGGTGCTCTCGGCGCTCGCCGGCTACGCCGGCATGACGGTGGCGACGATGGCCAACGCCCGGACCACCGAAGCAGCCAAGGACGGTCCCGGCAAGGCGCTGCCTGTTGCATTCCGCGGCGGCGCTGTGATGGGCTTCGCCGTCGCTGGTCTCGCACTTGCCGGCCTCATGCTGGTCTACCTGCTCTTCGTGGTGTGGACCGAAAGCGACGACGCCTTCGAGATCGTCACCGCCTACGGCCTCGGCGCCTCGACCATCGCCCTGTTCTCCCGTGTGGGCGGCGGCATCTACACCAAGGCCGCTGACGTCGGCGCCGACCTCGTCGGCAAGGTCGAAGCGGGCATTCCCGAAGACGATCCGCGCAACCCCGCCACCATCGCCGACAATGTCGGCGACAACGTCGGCGACGTCGCCGGCATGGGTGCTGACCTCTTCGAGTCCTACGCCGGCTCGATCATCGCCCCGATCTCGCTGACCGCCTTCGCCCTCGGCGTGAGCGCTGAGCAGGCTGGGCAGGACGGGTTCATCTCGTTCATGACGTTCCCGATGGCTGTCGCCTTCGTCGGCATGATTGCCTCGATCATCGGATCGTTCCTCGTCAAGGGCGGCGACAGCACCGACTCCAAGGCGCTGTCCAAGGCGCTGCACCTGGGCACCAACGTGGCCATGGGCATCACCGTCGTCGCGACCTTCGGCATTGCCTACTGGATGTTCGGTGACAGCGACCTCTTCCCCGAAGAGGCGCCCTATGGCCTCGCAATCTCCGTCATCGGTGGTCTCCTCGTTGGCTGGGCCCTCGGCAAGACCGCTGAGTACTACACCTCGGATCACTTCGGTCCCGTCAAGAAGATTGCCCAGCAGGCCGAAACCGGTCCCGCCACCACCGTGCTTGGCGGTGTGAGTGCCGGCATGATCTCGGTCGCTGCGTCCGTGCTGTTGATTCTGGTCGGTGTGGCGGTCGCGTACTGGGGTGGCGAGACCACCCTCGGCGACGAGACCGATTTCGCAGGCATCTACGGCATTGCGGTCGCTGCGATCGGCATGCTCGCGACCACCGGTGTCGTGGTCTCGGTCGACGCATACGGCCCCATCGCCGACAACGCTGGTGGTATCGCCGAGATGGCCGAACTCGACCCGTCGGTGCGTGAAGTCACCGACGCGCTCGACTCGCTCGGCAACACGACCGCCGCGGTGGCCAAGGGCTTTGCGGTCGGATCTGCTGCGTTGACCGCACTTGCCCTCTTCAAGAGCTTCGAGTTCGCCGTCGTGGAAGAAGGCGGCAGCCTGAGCCTGAATGTGGGCGAAGTCGACGTCTTCATCGGTCTGTTCATCGGTGCCGGTCTTCCCTTCCTGTTTGCGGCCCTGACGATCGACGCCGTCGGCCGAGCCGCGCAGTCGATGATCGAAGAAGTCCGACGCCAGTTCCGTGAGATCCCCGGCCTGCGAGAGGGCAAGGAAGGCGTCAACCCGGACTCCGCCCGCTGTGTGCAGATCTCCACCGAGGCGTCCCTCAAGGAGATGGTCGTCCCCGGCGCCCTCGCCGTGGTCGTGCCCCTCGTCGTCGGCTTCATCGATGTCGATGCGCTCGGTGGCCTGCTCGCCGGTGCACTCGTCACCGGTTTCGCCCTCGCCATCTTCATGGCCAACGCGGGCGGTGCATGGGACAACGCCAAGAAGTACATCGAGGCCGGCAACCACGGCGGCAAGGGCTCTGAGCCCCACAAGGCGGCTGTCGTTGGCGACACCGTGGGCGACCCGTTCAAGGACACCTCGGGTCCGGCCATGAACATCTTGCTCAAGGTGATGACCATCGTGTCGCTGGTGTTCGCCAGCGCCTTCGTCTGATCCTCGACCCAGCCGATCGGTGAGGGGGACCCGAATGGGTCCCCCTCACGGGCTTTTCGAGCACCTGCCATGACCTCACTCGACGAACAGCGCGCGACGATGCGCAGCCTCTTGCGCCAACGACGCGCTGCGCTCTCCGATGATGACCAGGCCGCAGCCGCCATGGCAGTGATGGTCCGGCTCGCCAAGCTGCCGGTGCTTCAACACGCACGTGCGATCGCCGGCTATCGCGGCATTCGCGGCGAGGTCGAGATCGACGGAGCGCTCATCTTGCTCATGGAGCGCGGGATCCTCGTCACCGTTCCGCGAGTCGATGGCACCTCGATGACCTTCCACCGATGGGATCCCGACGCCGAGGTGATCCGCGGCGCATTCGGGATCGCTGAGCCAGCCCCCGGGGACGAGGTTGCGTTCGGGGATCACGATGTCGTGCTCGTGCCCCTCGTGGCATTCGATGGCACCGGACAACGACTCGGTCAAGGCGGCGGGTTCTATGACCGGGCCATTGCCGGGGCACATCGACGACCCACGCTGATCGGCGTCGGCCATGCCTTTCAGCGGGTGGAGACGGTGCCCGCCGAGGCGTGGGACCAGCGCCTCGACGCGGTGGTGACCGAAGAGGCCGTCCACGAGTTCACGCCCGGCGTGCTCGGCCGGGACGCCTCGTGACGCACAACCCGGCTCCGACGCGGTAAAACGGTCTCGTGCACGTTGTCGTAGTGGGCGCCGGCGAGGTCGGCTCGTACGTCGCTGACCGACTGAGCCGCGAAGGCCACGATGTCGCCATCATCGACCTCGACGCAGCAAAGCTGCGCCGCCTCGATGACTCACTCGATGTGTTGACCGTCATCGGCAGCGGGACCCACCCCGAGACCCTCGGCAAAGCCGGGATCGAACACTCCCAGCTCCTCGTCGCCGTCACCTCCGACGATGAGGCGAACATCGTGGCGTCGATGCTCGGCAAATCGATGGGAGTGCCGCAGACGATCGTTCGGCTCGAGGCCGCCGGTCTTCGAGGCAAGAAGGCCGCCACCGTCCGAGAGGCGTCCGGAGCCGACCTCTTCATCGATCCCGATGCCGAAACCGCCCAGGAAGTGCTCGAACTCCTCGACTATCCGGGTGCCGACGAAGTTGCCCACATGGTGCACGGAGAGGTGCTCGTGATCGGGGCCGTCTTGACCCCGGAGGCCCCCCTCGTCGGGAAGAGCTTGGGTGACATCGCGGCAGAGTTCGAGCCGGAGTGGGACTTCATGGTGGCCGCCATCGGCCGCGCCGATGAGACCATCATCCCGCGCCGCAACCACCGACTCGAGGCCGGCGACCATGTGCGCATCGTCGCCAAGAACAGCGCCCGACGACTCGTCGCAGAACTCCTCGGGCTCGACACCCGAGCCCCGAAGCGGGTCATGCTCCTCGGCGGTGGCCGCACCGGAGAGATGCTCGCGAAGCGCCTGTCCGCACGCGGGGTGCAGGTCGTCGTCGTCGAACGAAACCCGACCCGCGCCCGCGAGCTCGCGGAACGGCTCGAGAACTCCCTGGTGCTCGAAGGCGACATCACCGACGATGACCTGCTGCACGAAGCGGACATCGGGCGCTACGAGATGGTCGTCGCGTTGACCGGCGAGGACGATGCCAACATCTTGGCGTGCCTCTTCGCCAAGGCCTCCGGCACCCACGAGACGATCGCCGTGCTCCACCGCCTCGCGTTGCTCAAATTGCTGAGCGGTGCCGGCGTCGACGTCGCCCTCTCACCGCGAACCGCAACCGCCAACGGGGTACTTCGCTTCGTTCGTGGTGGGGTGGCTGCCGTCGCGACCTTCCTCCATGGCGAGGCTGAGATCCTCGAGCTCGAGGTCGCAGAAAGGAGCCCGGCCGACGGCGCCTTGGTGAGCGAGCTCGACCTTCCTCGCGACGCGCTCATCGCCGCCTTCGTCCGCGACGGAAACCCGCAGATCGGACGGGGGAAGAGCCGTCTTCGCGCTCGGGACCATGTCGTCGTGGTGGCCATGCCCGGCGCCGTCGATGGGGTGCACAAGGTCCTGGGGTGAGCCAGTCGTTCGCCGACGTCGGACCGGTCTTCGAGACCGGGCAACGAGACTCCTACAGCCGGCTGGCGATCGGAGACGGGCTCGGCGCGCTGGGCATCGTCATGGTCCTCGCCGGGCTCGTCGGCGCGTCCGACGATGCCGCCGACGCGGCCATCTTGATCGCGATCGGGGTCATCGCCGGTTCGATATCGATCGGGATCCGGCGCACGTTTCGACGCCGTTCCCGTCCGCCGACCGCCAGGGTCATCAGCGGCCTCGCTTCCACCTGGGCGACCCTCGTCTTGTTGGGCACGATCGTCTACCTGCTCACCGAGGCGTCGTCGAGCGTGGACGAAGCCCTCTTCGAATCGGCCGCTGGCTTCAGCACTGTCGCCGCCACCAGCCTCGACCCCGAGACACTGTCGACGCCGGTGTCGGTGTTTCGGGCGGGTACCCAGTTCGTCGGTGGGCTGGTCGGCTTGCTCGCCGGGGTGGTCGCCTTGCCGAGCACGATGAAGGGAAACGTCCAGATCCCGAAGGGGGAGGGCCGGCGGGTCGATCGCCTGGTGCCCGATGCGCGCTCGGGCCGGCGTCGCGTCATCGCGATGTATCTCGCGCTCACGTCGATCTGTGGCTTCGGCTACCTGCTCACGGGTCTGGGCGCAACGAGCTCGCTCGTGCACGCCATGACCACGCTTTCGACCGGCGGCTTCTCGGACCAGGCCGACTCGTTCGCAACGGCGCCCGGTGGCGCCCGCATCGTTGCCACCGTCTTCATGGTCATTGCTGGCACGAGCTATTTCGTCCTCTTCTGGTTGGTCCGGGGAAACGTCGGCCGGTTCAGTCGAAGCCCTGAGCTTCGGCTGTATCTGCTGATCTTGGCGACCGGCACCATCGTGCTTGTGCTCGATGGTGACGGCCTCTCCGTCGGTGACGCGATCTTCACGGCGGCCAGTGCCTCGAGCACGACCGGGTTCGCGGTCACCGACTGGACGATCTTCTCCTCGGCCAGCTTGAGCTTCCTCCTCGTTGCGGTCGCCACCGGTGCCATGGGCGCGTCGGCCGGGAGCGGGTTGCGCGTGATCCGGGCGTGGCTCCTCGTCCTCTTCGCCGCTCGTGAGATGCGCCGACAGCTCGACCCGAACGCGGTGACGCTCGTGCGGCACGGGCAGCGAACGCTCGGTGATCAAGAACTCGACTCACTCACCGGCTATCAGTTCGCCCACTTCAGCATTTGTGGGATCGGTGCGTTCATGTTGGCGCTGACGGGTGACGATCTGGTCGACGCCCTGTGGACCGCCATCTCGGTGGTGTCGACGTCGGGCCCGTCGCCCACGATGGGCCCCTTCGGCGACGCAGATCAGCTCGGCCGGTTCGGACAGCTCGTCATGATCCCCGGCATGCTCGCCGGTCGGCTGTCGATCCTGCCCCTCCTCCTTGCGGTGTCGTCGTCGCTTCAGGCCTACCGCTGGTCGATCCGCCAAGCTCGGCGCCTCCTGCGAGCGGGCCGATGATGCTGTTTCGCGGGGCACGCGTTCGCCAGTCGACGGAACTGCACGCAGCGACGCAACGACTCCGATCGACGACGATGCACGTCACCGGCATCGCCGTCGCCGCGGTTTCGATCGGCATGTTCGTCGCCGCACTCGTCGAGTGGGGTTCGACCAATCAAGACACGTCGGCCTTGTTGCTCAGCGGGGTGATCGCCTTCGTGCTGGGTGCGGCGCTGTGGGTCACCACCGAGCCAGGTGACGTCCGGTCGAGAGATGTCTTTTCGGCGGTCGGTTGGACGTGGGTCGCGGTGACCCTTGTCGGCGCGGTGCCGTATGTGCTGGCCGGCACCTTCGATGTGGCAGGTATCGATCGGTCGGGGCAGGTCGTCAATGCAATCTTCGAGTCGGCCTCGGGCTTCAGCGCCACCGGCTCGACGGCGCTCACGGACTTCGACCACCCCGGTCGCGGCACGATGATGTACCGACAGATCACCCAGTGGTACGGCGGCATGGGAGTGGTCGTCTTGGCCGTCGCAGTCCTTCCCTTCCTGGGGGTCGGTGGCCTTGATCTCATGGGGGCCGAAGCGCCAGGCGAAGGTGGCGACCGCCTGACCCCGCGGGTCTCGGAGACCGCGAAGCGGCTCTGGGTCACCTATGTGATCTTCACCGCCATGGTCGCCCTCGTCTTGATCGCCATTCCGGGCCCATCGCTGTACGACGGCATTGCCCACGCGCTGACCACGGTCTCGACCGGGGGTTTCTCGCCCCACAGTGCATCGATCGGCACCTTCGACAGCGTTGCGGTCGAGATCGCGATCATCATCGGCATGGTGATCGGCGGCACCAACTTCGCGCTTCATTGGCGAGCGGTTCGCGGTGACACCGGCGCGTACGTGCGCGACAGCGAATTCCGCCTCTACCTCGGCATGCTCGTCGTCCTCTCGGCTGCGGTCGCCACCCTGCTGTGGCTCGACGGTGGCTTTTCGATCAACGGAGCGGTGCGGGCCGGCGTGTTCAACGTGGTCGCACTCGGTACCAGCACCGGCTTCTCGAGCGCACAGGGACCCGGCTCGGCCGGCGACTTCGTCACCTGGGTGCCCGCAGCACAGATGATTCTGCTCGGGCTGTTCGTCATCGGCGCCAGCACCGGGTCGACCTCCGGCGGCATCAAGGTCCTTCGGGTGCAGGTTCTCTTGTCCCACAGCCTTCGGTCCATTCGTCGATCTCAGTACCCCCATGCCGTGATGCCGGTCAAGCACGGGCGAGTCGCCGTGCGAGAAGACATCGTGAGCCGGATGGCCGGCTTCTTTCTCGTCTACCTCCTGCTCGTGCTGTTCGGGGTCATGACCTTGACCGCACTCTCGGGCGGGTTCCTGGAGTCGATCGGGGCCACGGTCGGCGCCTTGGGCAACATGGGTCCGGCCCTCGGCGAAGCCGGCCCCACTGCGAACTTCACCGAGGCCTTCAGTGAGCCAGCGCGGCTCGTGCTCTCGCTGTACATGCTGATCGGGCGTCTCGAGATCTTTCCGATCCTGTTGATGTTCGCCGCGCCGGCACGAGCCGCGCGCGACCGGGTTCGCTGAAATCAGACGGCGTTGAACACCGCTTCCAGGGCCGCCGCGAACCAGCCCGGATCTGCGCTGCCGCCGACCTCGCGCGCGGAGTGCATGCCGAGCTGCGCCATGCCTGCGTCGATGACATCGATGCCGAGCTCGCCCGCCGTCGCCGGCCCAATCGTCGAGCCACACGCCATGTCGGTCCGGGTCACGAAGTGCTGGACCGGCACGTCGGCTTCGCGACAGGCATATTCGAACACCGCTTGGCCGGCTGCGTTGGTCGCGTAGCGCTGGTTTGCGTTGATCTTGATCACCGGACCGCCATTGAGCGCGATCCGGTGGTCAGGCTCGTGCCGTTCCGGATAGTTGGGGTGGGTTGCATGGGCGCCGTCTGCGCTGACCACGAGGCTCTGGGCGGCCGACCGCAAGCGGGCCTCATGCCCTGCGCCAAACGCTGCGCTGATGCGGTCGATCTGATGACGCAGGAACGGTGAGGCTGCGCCGGTCGTGCTGACGCTGCCCACCTCCTCGTGGTCGAACAGGGCGACCAGTGGGACCGTGGCACCTGGATCATCGGCGACGGCGAGCAACGCCGAAAGCGCCGTGAAACACGACAGCTGGTTATCGAGGCGAGCGGATGCGAAGAACTCGTCGCCAAAGCCAGCGAGCGTGGCGGGGGAGAGGTCGTGGAGCATTGCATCCCACGCCATGACGGCGTCGGGAGCAACACCGACCTGATCGGCGAGGTACTCCCGAAACGCGGGCACTGGTCCAAGCCCCCACACCGGCACCATGTGTCGTTGTGGGTTGAGCACGAGTCCCTTGTCGTTGACCCCTCGATCGAGATGGATCGCGAGCTGCGGTACGCGGGCCAGGGCCCGATCGTCGCGAAACGTTCGCATCTCGAGCCCGTCTCCGTTGATGACCGACACCCGTCCGGCGAGACCGAGGTCGCGATCGAGCCAGGAGTTCAGCAGTACCCCGCCGTAGACCTCGACGCCCAGTTGAGCAAACCCAACCGACCCAGTGTCGGGCCGGGGCTTGATGCGAAGATTCGGGCTGTCGGTGTGGGCACCGACGATCCGCATGCCCGACGACTCGTCGTGCTGGTCGGTGATGACCCATGCGACCAGCCCGCCACCCCTGGCGTGGTACCAGCGACCAACCGGACCCCGGTCGGGGTCGTACGGCGCGAACCCCGCAGCGTCGAGTCGTTCCCGCGCCCGGGCG
>JBCCYT010000055.1:0-24323 GCA_039188975.1 Actinomycetota bacterium | reverse complement strand
GTGCCATCGAGAAGGGGTACTTCTCGCCAGACGCCGGCTACGTGAGCGATCCCCAGCTGTCATGTCACAACCTGCAGAGAGGGGCGGAAGCCAACGGCGCCACCTTCTGGTTCAACGCCGAAGTGGCTGCCGTCGACATCGTCGACGAGCGGGTCGCCGGCGTGACGCTCGCCGATGGGCGGGCTCCTCGGGCACCGGTCGTCGTGAATGTCGCCGGTCCCCACAGCTATGTCATCAATCAGATGGCCGGCGTGTACGACTCCATGAACATCAAGACCAAGGCGCTGCGCCACGAGGTGCACCATGCCCCCGCCCCCGACGGCGTCGACTTCGAACAGGTGGGCATCACCGCCGCCGACGATGACCTCGGCATCTACTTTCGCCCCGAGGTCGGCAACAACATCTTGATCGGCTCGGGTGACCCGGTCTGCGATCAGCGCGAGTATGTGGATCCCGACGACTACGACCAGTCGATCGACGACGAGCAGTGGGAGGTGCAAATGCTGCGGGCGAATCGCCGGATCCCGACCCTTGGCATGCCCCACGACAAGAAGGGGATCGTCGACCTCTACGACGTGAGCGACGACTGGATTCCGATCTATGACCGCACCGACCTCGACGGCTTCTATGTCGCCATCGGCACCAGCGGCAACCAGTACAAGAACGCAGGATCAGCCGGTCAGATGATGGGCGATTTGATCGAGGCGGTGGAACGCGGCCATGACCATGACGCCGATCCACTCGTCGTGAAAGGCCGCTACTCGGGAGTCGATCTCGACATCGGGTTCTTCAGCCGCAATCGCGAGGTCAATCCGAACTCGTCCATGTCCGTACACGGCTGATGTTCGCCGCGAGCTGATGATGGGAGCAGCGATCGATCCGACCAGCTTCGGAGCCGCCGCCGACGACTATGCCGCGCATCGAGCTGGCTTTCCCCGCAAGGTGTTCGACCGCCTCGGAGCCTTCGGGGTCGGAACCGCAGGGCAGACCGCAGTCGACCTCGGCACGGGTACCGGCACGGTCGCCCGGCAGCTCGCGGCCCGCGGCTGCACCGTCACCGGTATCGATCCCGATCCGCGCCTGATGGCGCAGGGCGCGACGTTGGCGGCTGCCGAAGCGGTGGACGTCGAATGGCGCGAGGCCACCGCGGAACGAACCGGGTTGGCTGACGATGTCGCCGATGTGGTCACCGCGGGCCAGTGCTGGCACTGGTTTGATCGACAGGCGGCCGTCACCGAAGCACAGCGGATCCTTCGCCCCGGGACCGGACGCCTGGTTCTGCTGTATCTCGATTGGATCCCCCTGCCCGGCAACGCCGCCGCGGCGACCGAACGACTCATCGAGGCTCACAATCCGGCCTGGATCATGGGCGGCGGCTACGGCATGTGGCCGCAGTGGGTTCCCGAGATCCAAGCCGGCGGTTTCGGTGGCATCGAGACGTTCAGCTTTGATCTCGACATTGCCTACCGCCACGAGGCATGGCGAGGTCGAATCCGTGCGTCCGCCGGGATCACCGTGCTCGACGACGGAGCGAAGGCAACGTTCGACGCGGAACTGGCGAGCCTCCTCACACGCGACTTTCCCGATGATCCGATCTCCGTGCTGCATCGGGTCTGGGTGATGGTTGCGTCGAACCCGGCCTGAGCGCCGCTCACATCCAGTCGCGCTCGTCGGTTTCGACGGCGTACAGCACGCGGTCACGGACCGCCGCCGCCTCCGACGCAGCAATCATGCCGATCGACACCGAGCCGGCCGGGGTCTCGACCACCACGGTGGCGAGGTCGCGCGCTCGTTCGAAAAAGGTCTGGCGAACCGACACCCCGTTGACCTTGCGCAGCGCAAGCTCCGTAGAGGACTCGCTGACGATCCGACCTCGGCGGACGATGCCCGTCGCGCCGAGCTGCCAGCGCGTCGTCGACACCCGCCGTCGAGCCAACCCCGCTTGGTACCCGATCCACAGCACCGCGAGGGCCGACCAGGACCCGACGACGAAGAAGAACCCCACCCCGGCAACCAGCGCAACAACGGTCGCGTTCCGAGTCGACCGGAACACGTCGGCTGAGGAAATCGTCCGAGTAGGGGCCTCGAGCGATGGGTCGGGATCGAGGATCAGTCGGCGAAGCGTGGAGAGCTCGTGGTCGTCGGTCCCCGGCACGTGGAGGTCGCCTTCACCGATCGTGGGGAGCCGCAGTCGTCGGATCCCGAGCTGTCGTTCGATCGGATTGCGGCGCCAGGACACCGATTGAATGCGGGCGACGTTGGTCGCCCGAGAGGTTCGGGAGATCAACCCGGCGGAGCGACGAAATCCCCCGTCGTGGTAGGCGAGCGACAGATTCCATTGGGTCAAGATGACCTGCGCGAGGTTGAGCAGCAGGCCGGCGACGATGGCGAGTGCAACGCCGACCGGTAGGAGCCACAGCAGGTTGCTGCCAACGGTGCCGCCGTCGATGTCGGGGGGATCGAAGGGAATGAGCGGCCCGAGCTCATCGGCGGCGGCAAACAGTGGGAAGAGCACCGCCAGCCCGCTGAACGCGGGGCGGGCGAGTCCGGCTTTGAGAAGCCGCCCGAGATCACGCTGGATGACCACCACCTCGGGCGGGGGCGCGGTCGTGGCCGCGATCGTGTCGGGCGGTGCGATGGTGCGCTGTTGGGCGGTGACGCGCTGGAGCGCGTGGGCGACGGACGCATCGACCGTATCGATCACGAATTCGGCGTCAGCCGTTCCCGCGGTGTCGAGCGAGATTGCGACGAGGCCGATGAGACGATGCAGAAACCCCTGCTCGATCGACACGCTCTGGACTCGATCGAGCGGCACGCTGAGCCGGTCCTCAGACACGATGCCCTTGGTCACCCGAAGCTCCTGGTCGTCGATGACGAAGGTGAACCGCCACCAGCCAATGATGCCGACGGCAAGGAAGATGAGGACCACGAACGGGACGAGAACGAGCAGGGCCACGGCCGGGAGCCGACCGAGGAAGAGGGCGAAAACCACGAGTTGCCCGATCCCGATGCGGCGGACGGCCCGAAACGCCAGAAAGGCGACCGCCCATCCTGACTGACGCTGGGGCGTGCCAAGAAGCTCGAGGTCGGTCGTCACGACGGGGTGTCGTCCTCTGCGGCACCCGACCGCTCGATGACCAGCAACCGAAGCCGTTCGGCATCCTCGGCCGAGAGTCCGCTGATCCGCACGTCGGGACCGGCCGAGTTGACGTGCAGCGTGGCGATGCCAAGCGCTCGCTGGAACGGGCCCCGCTCGACACGCGCATGCTGGATCCGCACGAACGGCAGTGTGTCGACCGAGCGGGTCACGATGCCGTGGCGATACGAGATGTCGCGCTCTCGGACCTGCCATCCCATGCGCGTGGCTTCAGCGTTGCTGATCACACCAGAAACACCGATCACCACCAACCCGGCCAGGCCGATGAGCCCGCCGATCAGGCCGAGGGTCACACCCGCGATCCCGGTCGCAACGGCGACGATCACACCGGCAACCCCATGACCGAGAACGAGCAGGCGTCGATGGGCTGGATCGAGGGGACGGAAGGCGTCGGGGTCCAGCGACGGGACGCCGGTGAGATCCAGTGGCTCGTTGGAAAAGGTCACACCCCCCAGTCTGGCGCCTCGGCGCCCGCTAGCGCAGCAGCAGGGGAACGCCGGCCGCGAGAAGCCCTCCGGCCACGAGAGCGAGAACCGAGCGGGGGGCGAGTCGGTTGGCATTCGTGGCCCCGAGCGTGGAACCGATGAACGCGCCGGGAACCAGGACAACCACATGACTCCAGAGGACGTTGCCGGCCAGCGAGTGCCCCAGCGAGCTGGCGATCGAGCTCATCATCGCGGTTGCCGCGGTCGTCGCCGCCGCCCGATGCGGGTCGAGGCGGCGCAAGCGACCCACGAACGGCAAGGTCACCAACCCGCCCCCGATGGCGAACGTGCCGCCCAAGAACCCGACGACGACGCCACCGGCAGGCATCCATCGAAGTGATGCGCGAGTCGGCCCGTCACCGCGGTCGTCATGGACCGGCATGACCAGGACGAAGACCGCCAAGACCAGCAGCAGCACGCCGAGCAGATCGACGAGAACGTCGCTGTCGATGCGACCGGCGAGGAGCGAGCCGCACAAGAACGCAGTCGGCACCGATCCAAGCACGAACCATCCGGCTGCCGGCCGATCGACGAGGCCGGCGCGGTCATAGGTTCGGGCCCCGCCGATGCCGATCGCGGCCAGGGTGAGAGCTCCGGTCCCGACCGCCTCGACCCCATCGACATCGAACAGGAGCACCAGACCGGGAATGAGAACGAAGCCCCCGCCAGCGCCGATCACCGTCCCGTAGGCCGCGACTGCGATGGCAAACCCAAGGAGCGCGACCACGGTCACTAGATCCATGAGCGGTCCCCGAGCACCGGGTCGTTCTAGCGCATTGGAGCTCCATCTCGGTGTCCGTGGTCGTTTGATCGGCGGCGGCACCTACGCTGCGCTATGGCTTCAAACCAGATCGGGCGGGTGCGCGCCGCTGTCTCCCAACTTCCGGCCTATCGACCCGGCAAGGCCGCCGCCCAGGCCGAGGAAGAGCACGGCATCACCGACGCCATCAAGCTGGCCTCGAACGAGAACCCATACGAGCCGATCCCGGAGGTCATCGAGGCGATCCGTGATGCGGCCGGGAGCGTCAACCGCTACTGCGATCACCGCGCCACGGAGCTTCGTGCCGCGCTCTCGTCATGGCTGGGCGTCGACATCGACCAGGTGACGGTCGGCTGCGGGTCGGTCGGACTGATCCAACAGCTCTTCTTGACCTTTGTCGACCCCGGCGATGAGGTCCTGAGCCCGTGGCGGTCGTTCGAGGTGTACCCGATCGACACGATGCTGATGGGGGCATCGCTGGTCACGGTGCCACTTGCCGACGGAGCATTCGACCTCGACGCAGTAGCTGCCGCCGTGACCGACCGCACCAAGCTGGTGCTCTTGGCGACCCCGAACAACCCGACCGGGCCGGCCACCTCGACCGACGCCCTACGCGGGCTTCTGAGGCAGATTCCGCAGTCGACGATCGTGTTGATCGACGAGGCCTATCGGGAGTTCGTCGACCCCATGTACGGCGATCCGGTCGCGGACCTTCTCGACGACTTCCCCAACGTCGTCGTGACTCGATCGATGTCGAAGGCCTACGGGTTGGCCGGGCTTCGGGTCGGCTATCTCGTCGGCCATGCCGACGTGGTCGCCGAGATCGACAAGACCCTGCTGCCCTTTGCGGTCAACGCTGTCGCCCAGGCCGCGGCGCTCGCCGCCGTGCAGCATCGGGCGGCCTACCAACCAACGATCGATCTCGTCATCGCTGAGCGGGGCCGCGTCTTCGACGCGCTCACCGAAGACGGATGGGCGCCGCTGCCGACGCAAGCCAACTTCGTCTACCTGCCCCTCGGCGAGCGAACCGAGGAGGTCGCGCTGGAGCTCGAACGACGAGGTGTGGTCACCCGACCCTTCCCTGGCGAAGGCCTGCGGATCTCGATCGGTTCGCCCGACGAAAACGATCGAGTCCTCTCAGCGCTCGCGGCCGTCAACTGACCGCTTCGAACCCGTCGAGCACGGCAACAACATTGTCGCCGAGCGCAGCGGTCGCATAGCCACCTTCGAGAACGAGCACACTCGGAAGGCCAAGCGCTGCGAGGCGGCGGCCCAGTTCGACGAAGTCGTGCCGTTGGAGCGCAAAGTGAGAGATCGGGTCGTCCTCGAACGTGTCGAGGCCCAATGACACCACCAACGCCGACGGTTGGTTGCCGGTGACCCAGTCGATGCCCGCATCGAGCGCAGCAAACCATGGTTCGGCGGTCGTGCCTCGAGGGAGCGGGATGTTGCGATTGTGGCCCTCGCCTTTGCCGGCCCCGAGTTCGTCGGCGTGACCGAGAAAGTAGGGGAACTCCTCGCGAGGGTCGGCGTGAATGTTGCACACCCGCACATCGTTGCGGTCATAGAAGATGTCCTGGGTTCCGTTGCCGTGGTGATAGTCGACATCGAGCAGCGCCACCCTTGAATGACCGGCGTCTCGCAACGCCTGCGCCGAGATCGCCGCATTGTTGAGGTAGCAGTAGCCACCAAACTGGTCTCGCATGGCGTGATGACCAGGTGGACGGCATCGAGCGAACGCCACCGGCGTGTCCGTGGCGACAGCCGTTGCCGCAGTGATCGCGATCGCCGCACTCGCCTCGACTGCAGCCCAGGTCCCTTCGGCAATCGAGCAGTCGGCGGCGAACGAGTAGTACCCGAGTTGGGCCTCGAGGTGCACGGGTCGGACATCGCGGAACCGACGGGCGGGCCAACCAAAGGCCATGGCGGCGGGGGCGTCGTTACCCTCACTGACCCATCGCGGCCAGGCCGAGCGGAGAAAATCGACATAGTCCGGGTCGTGGACTCGGTCGACGACGTTTCGCGGAAACGCATCAGGCTGGATCACGTGGTGTCGACCGGCAGCATCGACCGCCCGGTCGACGTGATCAGCCCGATCGGGCGACTCCCATGACGAGATGAGCCGGGTTCCGTCGAGTTCGAGGCAGTGATGGGCCTGATGGGTGTCGGAGCGCACGACGAGCATTCATGCATCCTGGTCGAAGGGTCAGCGTGTCGGCCAGCGGACGGCCTAGCGTGCGGAGATGACCCACGACCTGAAGTTCGGATGGCTTTCGCCGGTGATCGGCAACGCGGGGAGCAACCACGAGTCGATTGTGCTCTACCAACAAGAACACATCTTGCCGACTGCGCTTCCCTTCTTCGACAGCCTCTGGATCGCTGATCACTTCTACGGCTTCGACGCGCGCACCGACCCGTTCTTGGAGGCGTGGACGACGCTGACGTGGCTCGGGGCCACGTTCCCCGACGTGACGTTGTGTCACCACGTACTCGGCCACGGGTACCGCCCCCCGGCGTTGACAGCCAAAATGGCGGCCACCCTCCAGACCCTGTCCGGAGGGCGGTTCGTGCTCGGTATCGGCGCCGGGTGGCGAGCAGAGGAGTACGCCGCCTACGGCTACGACTTCCCGAAACCCTCGGTGCGCTTCGCCCAGCTTGAGGAAGTCATCCAGATCTGCCGACTGATGTGGACCGAGCCACACCCGTCGTTCACCGGAGCGCACTTCTCGATCGACGACGCCAGTGCACCGCCCCTGCCCGACCCGATCCCTCGAGTGTGTATCGGTGCCTTTGGCGCAAAGGTCGGGTTGCCACTCGTCGGTCGCCAAGCCGACCAGTGGAATTGCTTCTTCCTCGACGACGACGATTGGAAGATGCGTCGCGGGATCGTTCGCGACGCGGCGGCCGCCGCCGGGCGAGACCCGATGGCGATCGAGATCGGCACCACCGTCGAGCGGCCGCTGCCCACCACCGACGCCGAAAGCGAGGCATTGCTCGACCACCTCTCGCACCTGCATGAGCTCGAGATCACCCACTTCACGATGGACTTCGGGCACCCACCAACCCCAGAGCACGTTCATCGCTTCAACGAGCAGGTGATCGGTGTGATGCGGGCCGAGTGACGTCCGGCCACGCCCAATCGGCCGTCGGCGAGCGAGAGCCGCTTCCGGTCGCCGTTTGGCTGCTGCTCGCCACGTCGTTCCTCACCTCGTTCGCCACCGTCGGCCAGATCACGATCCTCGGAAAACAGGTCTTTGACATGACCGGGCGCGAACTCGACCTCGGGCTTCTCGGGCTGGCCGAGTTTGTGCCCTTGGCGCTTGCTGCCCCCTTCACCGGTGCGCTCGCGGACCGTTTCGATCGGCGGCGCATCTTCGTTCTCGGCGTCGCGGGCGAGGTCGCGACGTCGGTTGGCCTTTTTGCGTATGTCTCCACCAACCCGAGCCGGGTCACCCCGATCTTCGGGTTGGTCGTGGTCTATGGCTTCGCCCGTTCCCTCGCAAGCCCTGCGGTGCGAGCGCTGGCGATCGACGTGGCCCCACCCGATCAGATCGAACGAGTCATCGCTCTCCGCTCGGTTGCGTTCCAAGCGGGTGGGATTCTCGGACCGGTGGCCGCCGGGTTCTTGTTCGTCGCCGACATCGCCGCGCCGTACCTCGTGAGCGCCACGCTGTACCTGCTTGCGGCCGCGCTGATCTCCTCCATTGCCAGCCTGCCGACCCGGAAGCTCGCCACCCGCGGCGGGCGCCAGGCCCTACGCGATGCCCTGGACGGGTTGCGCTTCATCCGCCGACAGCCGGTGATCTTCGGCGCCATCAGCCTCGATCTCTTCGCGGTCCTGCTCGGCGGCATCATTGCGTTGTTGCCGGCGATCGCCGAGGAGCGACTCGGCGTCGGTGCGGTCGGGCTCGGTGGCCTACGAGCAGCGGTGAGCGCAGGTGCGGCCACGATGGCCATCGTGTTGTCGTTTCGACCGCTCCGTCGCCGAGTCGGCAAGACCCTCCTGGGCGTGATCGGACTGTTCGGGATTCTCCACCTCCTGCTTGCGTTCACAACTGCCTATGCGATTGCCTGTGTGCTGTTCTTCTGCGCGGCGGCGCTCGACGCCGTCTCGGTCTTCATCCGAGCCACGCTGATTCCGCTCGCAACTCCTGAAGACATGCGGGGCCGAGTGCTCGCCGTCGAGAACGTCTTCATCGGTGCCTCGAACGAGATGGGCGCGGTGGAGTCCGGCGTGACCGCTGCGGTCTTCGGACTGGTCGGTGCCATGGTCTTCGGCAGCATCGGGACGCTCGTCGTCGTCGGTCTGTGGTGGCGCCTCTTCCCGGCACTTCGCGATGTGGACCGCTTTGACGAGGTCCGGGCGTCATAGCCGTTTGGAGATGAAGCGTCGCGGCCGCGAGACTCGGGCGTTCGCCAGCCCAGGAGACCCAGCCATGACCGACGCCCTCGCCCCGTTCCGCCTCGACGACAAGGTCGCTGCTTTGACCGGCGCGGCGAGCGGGATCGGGAAAGCAACCGCGGAACTGTTTGCGTCGGTGGGCGCCGCCCTCGTGCTCGGCGACATCGACGAAGCCGGAGCCGAGGCCACCGCCGCCGCGATCCGCGACGCCGGTGGCGTTGCCGTCGCCCAGCGTTGCGACATCACGGTGAAGGCCGACTCCGAATCGCTCGTCGCCCGAGCGGTCGGCGAACACGGCCGCCTCGACGTCATGGGCAACATCGCCGGCGTGCCGCACAACCAGATGATCGCTGATGTCACCGAAGACGAACTCGATCGAATGCTGGCCATCAATCTCAAGGGCCCGTTCTTCGGCGTGCAGGCGGCGCTCACCCAGATGATGACGCAGGACAGCGGAGGATCGATCATCAATGTCGCGTCATCGGGAATGGACTTCGCTGCGCCGACCTTGTCGGTGTACGCCATGACGAAGGCGGCCGTCGCCAGCCTGGGCCGGACCGCAGCGATCGAAGGCGCCCGCCAGCGCGTCCGTGTGAACACGATTGCGCCCGGCGCGACCGTCACGGCATTCACCGAGGTCTCGGTCACCGACGACGAAGGCAGGATCAACCAGGACGCGCTCGATGGCAAGATCAAGATGCTCACGGGCGCATCGCCGATGCAGATGATCGGTCAGGCCGACGACCAGGCCAACCTCATCTTGTATCTCGCCTCCGATGCCTCGAAGTTTGCGACCGGGCAGATCTGGCGCTGCAACGGTGGCGCGCCGATGGTCTGGTGAATCCGGTTCGGAGGTCGGCCGGCTCGTAGCCTCCGACGGTGGCCATTCTTCTCAGCCTCCTGACGGCTGCCGCCTTCGGGTCGGGCGACTTTCTCGGGGGGCTCGCCGGCAAGCGGATGCGGGTCCTGCAGGTCGTTGCGGTCTCGCATCTGGTCGGCCTGTGTGGCATCACGATTGCGTCCCTGCTGCTGGCCGAGCGGTTCGTCGCGGGCGATCTGGCGTGGGGCGCCCTCGGCGGTTGTGCAGGCGGGACCGGCATTGCGTTGCTCTACCGGGGCCTGGCGCGCGGTCCAATGGGTGTGGTCGCACCGTTGACGGCGATCACCTCCGCCTCGGTCCCGGCGGTGTTCGGCGTTGTCGGCAACGGCGAGCGGCTTGCCCTGCCGGCGTGGATCGGCGTTGCGCTCGCCCTCGTTGCGATTGGATTGGTCAGCGCAACGACCCCCGGGACGGGCGAACGACTGACACCACGCGCCACCGGCGAAGCCCTGCTCGCCGGCGTTGGTTTCGGGCTGATGTTCGTTGCGCTCGACCAGACTGATGCGGCGTCCGCACCATGGCCAATCGTGGGCGCCCGCCTGCTCACGAGCACCCTGTTGGTCCTGGTGTTCGTGCTCCGTCGCGAGCGGATCGTGCCAGCCGATGCCGGCGACCGTCGATTGCTGCTCGGCGCCGGGTTGATCGACACCGGTTCGAACGCGATGTTCCTCTACGCCAACGAGCAGGGCGCGCTGACGATCGTGGCGGTGCTTTCCTCGTTGTATCCCGTCGCCACCGTGTTCTTGGCACGCGTCGTGCTGGGGGAGCGGCTCACGCGCACACAACAGCTCGGGTTCGTCACCGCACTGGTCGCAACCGGACTGATCGCCGCGGGGTGATGGCGGACGGCGAGCCGAGCGGATGCCAGACTGCGCCCATGGACGCTGTCATCGCCAGCCTCACCGCGATCGGACTCGACTACGAGGTGGTCGACTGCGACCCCGATCTCGCGGATACCGCCGCGTTCTGCGAGGCCTACGGGTACGCCCCTGACGATTCTGCGAACGCAATCCTGGTCGTGGGAAAGTCCGAGGCGCGGCCCATGGCGTGCTGTGTGGTGTTGGCAACGACCCGACTCGACGTCAACGGCGCCGTGCGCAAACGGCTGGGAACACGCAAAGCATCGTTTGCGTCGGCGGACGAAACCATCGAGCGCAGCGGTGGCATGCAGATCGGTGGCGTCACCCCGTTCGGGCTTCCCGCCGATCTGCCCGTCTGGATCGATGAACAGGTGATGAGCCGGGACCGAGTGATCGTCGGCGGCGGGAACCGCGCCACGAAGATCCTCTGTCCGCCGACGACGGTTGCTGCGCTGTCGACGGCCGAGGTCGTCAGCGGCCTTGCGAAACCTCCGCAGGCCTGATCGGTGCTCTTCAACCGGCCCCATGCCATCCACCAGCTGGCACGGGACGATGTCGGTCGAGACCTTGCGCGTCTCGGCGGCCTCGAAGGGTTCTCTCGGTCGCTGACCGTCACCGTCTTGCCGCTTGCGGTCCTGGACGCGCTCGGGTCGAAGGCGGCGGTCTCGAACGCGTACTTCGCCGGTTCACTTCTGGCCTTTTGTGCGACGCTCAATGTCGGCCGGTTCGAACAGCTCATCGCCCGACGGTGGGTACTGACCATCGCCATGACGGGCATGGTGCTGGCCAATGTGTTGGTCGTCAGCGTCGATGGGCCGAGCCTTGCGTTGGCCGTTTCCCTCGTCAACACGTCCTCGGCCATCTTTGCCGTCCTGATCGCCCTGTTCATCATGGAGTACATCGGGAAGCGGGAGCTGGCCCGAAACGAGAGCCGGCGAATGATCCACAATGGCGTCGCCTGGGGCATCGGTCCCCTGATCTCCGTGTGGCTGTACACCGATGTGGCCGAGTGGACTCCGTTTGCGCTGGCCGGCCTGTGCTCGTGCGCCACGCTGGCCTACTTCTGGTGGCTCCGGATCGGGCCCAACGCCGCGCTCTCCGCACCGAGGGAGCCCGCACCGTCACCCCTGGCCAACATCCCGCGGTACTTCCGCCAGCGCTACCTGCGGATCGCCTATGTCATCACCCTCGTCCGCGGCACGTTCTGGGCGTCGCTGTTCGTCTACGCCCCGCTCTACATTCTCGAAGCTGAGCTTCCCTCGATGCTGACCGGAGGACTGGTGTCGATCGTGGCCGCGCTCTTGCTGGCCAGCCCGCTGACCCTTCGAGCCGTCGACATGACATCCACCAAGACGGTGATGATCGCCGGGTTCGTGCTGATCGCCGCCTCCCTGCTGGCGCTGGCCGCAATCGGGCCGGCCGAACCGGTCGGAGTCGTGTTCTGGGTGACTGGGGCGTTGGGAGCGTCGTGGCTCGATGTGCTCGGGAACATCCCGTTCATGCGTACGGTCAGGCCGCGGGAGCGCACGGCGATGGCCACGGTCTTCTCCTCGTGGCGCGAGACGTCGGCGGTCGTCGCGCCCGGGCTGGGGGCGTTGGTGTTGGTGGTGGCTCCGTTCTGGGTCTACTACGTCGTCGTTGCCGCGATGGCGCTCGCAACGGCGATGTATGTCACCTACCTACCGGCTCGGATCTGATCCAGGTCGCACCGGCGCACCTTCGATCACCGGCCGGAGGGCGAAACTCGATCGCAGTTTCGCCACATGGGGGAGCCGGGCCATCGCGGTGCGGTGGATTCGCTCGTAGTCGGCCACATCGGCCGCCACCACCTGCAAGAGGTAGTCGAAGTCGCCGGCCATCAGATGGCAGCTGACCACCTCGGGGACGTCCGCGACGGCGGCTTCGAACTCGTCGAGAACATTCTCCTGTTGGCCGTCGAGCGAGATCTCCACGAAGACGGTGGTTCCGAGACCCAGCACCGCACGATTGAGGCTGGCGTGGTAGCCGCCGATCACGCCGGCGTCCTCGAGCCGCCGAACGCGGCGGAGACAGGCACTCGGGGAGAGGTGGATCGTCTCGGCGATGGCGGCGTGGGTCATCCGTCCGTCGGCCTGGAGGAGTGACAAGATGGCGTGATCTGTCGCGTCGAGGTCGATCATGCGGTCATCCTATGGCTCCCGGCGCAGGGCGCGCATGATTCGTGCGCAGAGGTTGGTTCAGGCGCCCGAGAACGCACTGAACGGTCGTCCAGTTGCGCGTACATTGCGGGAAGGCCGAGCCAGGGAGTAGCCAATGCACGTCGGAGTCCCCACCGAGATCAAGGTCGCCGAGCGACGCGTCGGACTGACCCCGACTGGGGTACGAGAACTCGTGGCCCACGGTCATGCGGTGTCGATCCAGGCGGGCGCCGGACTCGGTATCGGGGCGCCTGACGACGCCTACGAGGCGGCGGGCGCGACCATTGTCTCGACCGCCGACGAGATCTGGGCCGATGCGGAGATGATCGTCAAGGTCAAGGAGCCCCAGACCGCAGAGCGGGCCGCCCTCTCGGAGGGCCAGATCCTCTTCACCTACCTGCACCTCGCGCCCGACGAGCCGCAAACCCGCGAGCTCCTCGCCAGCGGCGCGACGTGTATCGCCTATGAGACCGTCACCGACCCCAACGGCGGCTTGCCGCTGCTCGCCCCGATGTCCCAGGTCGCCGGTCGCATGTCGATTCAAGCCGGTGCGCACTGTCTCGAAGCCCCGAATCAGGGCGCAGGCTTGCTCCTCGGCGGGGTGCCTGGTGTCCCCGCGGCGCGGACCGTCGTCATCGGCGGGGGTGTCGTCGGTGAAAACGCCATCGAGATGGCGGTCGGTCTGGGCAGCCAGGTGTCGGTCCTCGACCGAAACCTCGACGTGCTCGATCGGCTGTCGCGCCGTTTCGGTGCCGAGCTCGAGACCGTGTACTCGACCCGCCAAGCGCTCGACGATCTCGTGCTCGCAGCCGACCTCGTCGTCGGCGCGGTGCTGGTCAAGGGCGCCACCGCCCCCAAACTGGTATCCGAAGCACTCGTGAAGGACATGAAAGCTGGCTCTGTGCTCGTCGACGTCGCCATCGATCAGGGCGGTTGCTTCGAGACCAGCCGCCCGACCACCCACGCGGAGCCGACCTACGTCGTTCATGATGTCGTGCACTACTGCGTCGCGAACATGCCGGGTGCGGTTCCCCGCACCTCGACCTACGCCCTCAACAACGCCACGCTTCCGTACACCCTGGCACTGGCCGACCACGGCCCGGCAGACGCGCTGCTCGCCGACCCCCACTTTCTCGGCGGACTGAACGTCTGCGGGGGAATGCTCACCGAGTCGCATGTGGCCGAGGCCCAGGGCCTCGTCGCTGTCGACCCCGCGGAAGCGTTGGCCAAGGTGTACGGCTGATCGAACTACGGTGCGGGCGATGACTCGCCCCACGCCTTGCCTGGTGATCGAGCGTGACGCGCTCGATCACAACATCACGACGATCGGCCAGACGCTGCCGGGCGATCGCCTACGCCCGCACGTCAAGGCGTTCAAATCAACCGCGCTCGCACGCCGACTGTGCGATGCCGGGCATCGGAACTTCACGTGCGCAACGGTGCGCGAGGTCGAAGGGATGGCGCGGGCCGGTCTCGGAACCGACCTCCTCCTCGCAAACGAGGTACTGGACCGCGACGCGCTTCGCCGGTTGGCCGCTGTCGACGGCAACGTCACCCTCGCCGTCGACAGCGAGGAAGGTGTCCGTCGGGCGGCCGCAGCCGGAATCACCCACGTCCTCATCGACGTCGATGTCGGCCTGCCCCGCTGCGGGATCGCACCCGACGCCGCGGGCCGCCTTGCCGACGACGCCCGCGCCGCAGGACTCGAGGTGCGTGGCGTGATGGGCTACGAAGGCCACCTGATGATGGTGCCGGACCGCGCCGAACGGACGACCAAGGTCCAGGCCGCAATGGAGCAGTTACTCGCCGCGGCCCACGACGTCGGCGGTGAGATCATCTCCGCCGGGGGCACCGGCACCTACGACGTCAACGTCTGGGCCAACGAGATTCAGGCTGGCTCGTTCATCGTCGGCGACAGCCAGTACGCAACACTCGACCTTCCCTTCCAGCAGGCACTGTTCCTCGAAGCCGCCATCATCTCCAAGAGCCCCAAAGGGTGGGCCGTCGCCAACGCCGGCCTCAAGGCACTCGGCATGGACCACGGCGACCCGACGTGGCCCGACGGTGACGTGTTCTTCTGCAGCGACGAGCACATCACGCTCACCGGCGACGCATGCGACGGCCTGGCGCTCGACGACCGCGTCAGGCTGATTCCCGCCCACGTCGACCCGACGATCGCAAAGCATGAGACGATGTTCGTCGTCGACGGTGACGCGACGGTCGACGAACTCCCGATCGATCTGAGGCACTGGTAGATGGCCACGCGACGCGAAGTCACGAACTGGTCGAAGCTCCAGCGGTTCCAGCCGCGAGAAATCCACCACCCGCGCACCGAAGAGGAGCTGGCCGCGCTTGTCCAGCGAGCGGGACGCGAGGGGCGACGGGTCAAGGTGATGGGCGCGGGACACTCCTTCACCGCCATCGCCGTGACTCCTGACATCCACGTCCGGATCGATGCGCTCGACTCGCTCCACGCGGTCAACCCCAACACCGGTCTCGTCACCGTGGGCGCCGGCATCTCGCTCCGGGCACTCAATCAGGTGCTCGACGGGCACGGGCTCGCCCTCACCAACATGGGCGACATCGACCGCCAGTCGATCGCCGGGGCGATCAGCACCGGAACCCACGGCACCGGCCTCGCGTTCGGCGGTATCGCGACCCAGGTACGGGCTCTGCGGTTGCTCACCCCCGACGGCGAGAGCATCGACGTCGGGGGTGAGCAGGATGCGGAGCTCTTCGCATGCGCCCGCGTTGGGCTCGGAGCCCTGGGCATCATCACCCGAGTCACGCTCCAAGCCGTGCCGTCGTTTCGCATCGCAGCCCACGAGTTCTCCGAACCGCTCGACGCGACACTCGACGCATGGGCCGACCGGATCGCCAACAACGACCACGTCGAGTTCTACTGCATGCCGGGAGGACGCAACGCGGCGGTGAAAATCAACAACCGCACCGACGAGCCCGCATCACCGCTCAGCCGCCGCACCTACATCGCCGACAAACTCCTCGGCGAAAACGTCGGGTTCGGGGTCATCAACCGCGTCGCCCGGCGAGCTCCCAAGCTCGCCCCGACCGTCGCCAAACTCCTCAACAACACCAGCGTCGAGCGCACCTACACCGACACCTCCTATCGGGTGTTCACGACACCGCGATGGGTTCACTTCTACGAAAGCGAATGGTCGGTGCCCCTCGACGCGCTCCCCGACGTACTCGCCGACGTCAACCGCTTCGCCCGAACGATCGGCAAACCCATCACCTTCCCGATCGAAGTACGATGCGCCGCCGCCGACAACATTCCCCTCTCGACCGCAAACGGCGAGAACCGGGGATACATCGCCGCTCACGTCTTCTGGGGAACGCCCTACGACGAGTACTTCGCCGGCTTCTGGTCGATCGTTCGCCACGCCGGCGGGCGCCCCCACTGGGGCAAGATGCACGCCGAGACCGCCGAAACCCTCGCACCGCTCTACCCCGACTGGGAACGCTTCCAATCCGTCCGTCGCAAAGCCGACCCCGACGGCGTTTTCACCAACAGCTACCTCGAACGGGTACTCGGCCCCATCAACTGACCGCGCCTCACTCTGTGATGCCGTGTTTGTCGCGCCTCACTCCGTGATGCCGTGTTTGTCGCGCCTCACTCCGTGATGCCGAAACGCTCCAGCCCATAGGCGTTGATCGCATTGCCCCGCAGCACCTTGTAGCACTCCTCGGCATTCATTCCGACCGCTGCGAACATCGAATGCGCGACCTTTCGGCTGTGCGGGAACGTCCCGTCGGAATGCGGATAGTCCGTCTCGAACAGGATCTGATCAATACCGACATCGTCGCGTTGCTTGAGCCCGACCAGGTCATCGAAGATGCATCCGAAAATGCGGCCCTTCGCGATCTCGCTCGGAAGTGGCCCGTCGCCACCGACACCGCCCCGACCTTCCTTGAAGACCGAATCCATGCGTTCGAGCTGGAACGGCATCCACCCAACCTGACTCTCCGCGTACGCGATCTTCACATCCGGGAAGCGCTGGAGTGTCCCCGAGAAAACCCAATCCACGAAGGACCCCTCCGCGTTCTGGGCGTACAGCGACATCGACGTCGCCAGCGGCGCATCCGGCGAGGTCGTGGGCATCGAGGACGACGACCCGATGTGCATCGACACCGTCACATTGGCCTCTTGGCACACATCCCACAGAACATCCCACTCGCCGGAATACATCGTCGCGCAGCCGAGCTTCGACGGATTCTCCGAAAAGGCAATCGCGTAGGAACCCTTTGCGGCGCACCGCCGGACCTCCTCGGCTGCGAGAGCCGGATCCCACAGCGGGACCAGGGTCAACGGAATCAGCTTGCCGGTGCCCGCACCGCCACCCCAGTCATCAATGATCCAGTCGTTGTAGATCTGCAGGCACTGCAGGGCAAAGGCTTTGTCGTCGCGCTCAAGGAAACCCTGGCCACAAAAGCGGGGAAAGATATTGGGATAGTTGATCGCCGCAGAAACATGGTTGAGTTCCATGTCTTCGAGCCGTTCCGTTTGGCTGTGGGTGCCGGGCCGAAGGTCCTCATAGATCGCCGCAACGTTGCGCTGCTCTTCACGGGGAACGCCGGCCGGCCCATGGAGAAACCCGGTCGGCATGACGAGGTCCTCGTAGAGCCAGACATCACACAGATGGCCGTCGGGGTGGTCGCGATCGAAGCCGTAGTGGCCCCCCTCGAACTTCAGACGGACCTTTTCTTGCACCGTGCGCGGCCCTCGCGCCCGCAAGCTCGGCGGCAGCTGCTGTTGCCAGAGGTCACGTGGCTCCATGACGTGGTCGTCAACAGAGATGATCAGTGGGAGATCCTCTTCGGCAGGGGTGACGTCACTCATGGGCGACAGCGTAGTTCCTGACACACCGTCAGATCGAAAGCGGGGTGGCAGAATCGGGCCCATGTCGTCCCCGCTCGTCTACGTCGCCGGCCCCCTCTTCGATGAAGGCGAGCGCTGGTGGATCGAGACGGTCGAGCAGCGCATCGCCGACCAGGGGCTGCGGACGTTCCTTCCCCATCGAGACAATCCGCCCAAGACTCGCCTCAACACGCGGGAGATCTTCGACAACGATCGGACGGCGATCGACACGTGCGATCTGGTGGTGGCGAACCTCAACGGCGTCACCACCGACGACGGAACCGCCTGGGAGATCGGCTACGCCGTCGGGATCGGGCGGCCGGTCATCGGCCTCTTCACCGACTGGCGGCGGCGCTTCGACGACGAAACCGTCAACCTCATGATCGAGCATTCGGTGGATGTCATCGTCCGTTCGCTCGACGATCTCGACGTCGAACTGCGCTTACGGTTCGGCAAGCGGTGACAAGACCGCTTGGGTCTGGGTCGTGCGGGTTGCGAGCTTGCCATCGGCTCGCAGCACATCGGTTTGCACGACAACCGTGCGCCGGCCGGCGTGGACAACGACGGCCGTGACCGTCACCGTGCCGGAGTCGACCGCACGCAAGAAGTTCGTCTTCGACTCGATGGTCGAGGTCCCGACACCGGCGGGAAGGTGATACGCCGCAGCCGCCGCGCCGATGCCGTCAGCGAGCGCCATCAGGTACCCGCCGTGAAGCGCACCGCCGATCGTGCACCGCTCAGGGGCCCAGTCGGCGACCGCCGAGACGCCCTCGACTGAACCGGTCACCTCACGGACGCCGAGCTCCGCGCAGAACGGCATCAGCTCGACTGCGAAACGAGCGAGATCAGACGGATCTGCCGTCACGCTCAGGCCGCCGCGGCACGCGTCTTGCGCAGAAGGGGATCGGCGGCAGCCAGCGTGCGATCGGCCAGTTTCATGACCCGCCCCGCTGCACCGGGCGTCTGGTCATCGACCAGGTTGCCCATGACCTGCAACGTGATGTCGGCGATCTTCTGCGTGCCGACCGCCAACCGCAGACCGCTTCGCAAGATGAGCGGGTGACCGATCAGGAACGAGAACCGCCGGCCCGTACGCAGGAACGAGTCGAAGCGCTGGCCGACCATCTGGTCGTAGGCGACCGGGGCCGTCGTCGGATCTGCAACGAACAGATCGGCGGCCATCATCCCGGACTCGAGCCCGTAGTCGATGCCCTCGCCGTTCATCGGGTTGACCAGACCGGCGGCATCGCCGATGGCAACCCAGCCATCACCATGGCGCTTCAACGAACTCATCGGCAGGCGCCAGGCCATCGGCTTTTGCAGGTCTGGACCGAGATCCCACTCATCGGAGACCAGCGAGCGGTAGCTGTCCTGGAGCTTCTTGAGGCGAAGCTTCTTGAAACCCTTCATGGTGGAGAGCGCTCCGACGCCGATGTTGACCGTTCCATCCCCAGCCGGGAACATCCATCCGTACCCCGGAACCGCGGTGCCGTTTTCGTCACGAAGCGTCAGACAGGCTTCGAGATGCCGGTCGGCATGCCGCGGCGACTCTGCATAGGTGCGGATGGCAAGTCCGAACGGTTCATCGGGGTCACGCTCGGCGCCCAGCATGCGGGCGACGGCACCGGGCGCACCGGCGGCAACCACAACAAGATCTGCACCCCATTTGGCGCCGGCGGCCTCGACGCCGGTGACCCGACCGTCGTCGTCGAGTGTCGGAATCGCTTCGGTCTCGAAGATGACCTCGGCGCCAGCATCCTCCGCCATGCCGATCAGATGTTCATCGAGACGCCGGCGCGGCCACACCGCGCCATGGGGAGCGAAACGGCCGTTGTCGGGCCACGGAAGTTCCCGGCGAGTACTCCCAGCGATCATCCGCAGCCCATCGATGCGGTGAGCTCCGGCCAGATCGACCTCGAGTTCGTTCAATGCGGCGACCGCTCGCGGGGTGAGGCCGTCGCCGCAGACCTTGTCTCGTCCGCGCTGACCCTTCTCGAAGACGGTCACTCGGACGCCTTGCCGAGCCGCGCGGATGGCGGTCGCGGCGCCGGCCGGGCCACCACCGATGACGATGAGATCGCGCTGTTCCATGCCCTCTAGCGTGCCCTGCCGGCACGACAAACCCGAAGTCGGGCGCCGGAGGTCACACCTCGAACCCGTGAGCGATCACGGAAGTTGACCCACGTGGGCGAGTGCGAGGCGGAGCAAGCGGTCGTGCCCGCCCGTCATTTCGGCTCGCACTTCGGGGCTCATTGCTTCTTCTGGCGTCACCCATGCCAGGTCGAGCGCGTCAGCCGATGGTTCCGGTTCGCCGTCGATCGGCACCACGAAGGCCAAGCTCACGGCGTGTTGGCGAGGGTCATGAAAGCCCGACACCTTCGGGTCGGGGAAGTACTCCGCGACCGTGAATGGCGTCGGGTTGGCGGGAAGCCGAGGCAGCGCCATCGGGCCGAGGTCCTTTTCGAGGTGCCGGAGCACGGCGTGGCGGATGCGCTCGCCGAACAACACGCGGCCGGTGACGAGCGCTCGGCTCACCGTGCCGTCCGCCATGGCCCGAAGCAAGAGCCCGATGTGGGTGACTTCTCCGATGCTGTCGACGCGCACCGGAACCGCATCGACGTACACCATCGGGACGCGACCGCGCACTGTCGCGAGGTCGTCGTCGCTCAGCCACGCTTCTTCGGTGTCAACGTCGATGTAGTCGCTCACTCCGAGATCATCGCACTACGTCGCCGACTTGCGGGGGACCGACGCAGTCAGTGGCGACTGGTCGGTGTCTCACCCGGGTCGACGGCCCGGCCGACGCCGAGCTGGTGTCCGACCTGGTGGCCCCAGAATCCGCGCGGGGCGACCAACGCGTCGATGAGGAACTCCATCTGGGGCGCCCACGGTGTGCGCAGCGTTCGCATGGTCTCGCGGCACTCGTCGAAGGCCACGAGATCGAATCCGTGGGCCTGTAGGTCGTCATACAGCTCGCGGAGGACCCCTTCGCCGGCATCGGTGTCAGCCTCCGCCACCTGCTGTTGCCAGGCCGCCTGGTAGTCGGAGAGATCGATGCCCCTCGTGAGCTGATCGAACAAGATGATCGCCCGCCGCAGGCACCAGTAGGCCTCTCGATTCCGGGTCTGTTCGATGAGTTGTGCGTGCAAGGCCGCGTCCGCGACGAGGCCCAAGCCGGTCACCCAGTTCTGGCCGGGGTGCTTGGAGCGAAAGAGCAACAGCATTGGGAAGGTGCTGTGGGTCTCGATGACGCCGGCGATCCACTCCTCCCACTCTTTGAAGAAGTTGCTCAGGTCGGAGGTGTCGCCGTCGGGGCACCGGCTCATGATCAGGTTTGTGGGGGTGATGCGTCCCTCATTGCCGTCGTCGAGGGTCATGAGCTTGCGCTCCCGCTCGCTGTACGCCGAGTAGAGCGAGGGCAGATACCCGATCACCAGTGCCGTCGTCAGGACGCCACAGAACGCTTCGACAAGGGCCCCGTAGCGGGGGATGTTGTCGACCGGCACGATTTCGCCGAACCCGAGAGTGAAGTACACGACGCCGGAGTAGTAGATCTCGTCGCCGAGGGTCGCGGCCCCGCTGACACCACCGAGCCCCCACCAGATGAGTCCGAAGCCGATCACCTGCTGAACGATCCACGCGCACAACAACATCAGCACGGACAGGGGAGCGAAGGCTCCCATGATTGCCTCGCGCCGGGATTGGCTCTCGACACGCGTCACCAGCGCCCGAATCACGCTCCAGGACCGCAGGTAGATGACGTTGGTTGGCCAGAACCGGCCTCGACGGGTCTGGGTCGTGACGACGGTGTTCAAGATGTCGGCCAACGCGACGAGGACCATCACCACGCCGAGCACCACCGCAAGCTGCTGCACGGTCGGATCGTACCCGGGACCCAGCGCTGGCTGGCGGACGCCGCTATACGGTGTATATTGACGTCGTGCCGACCCTCGATCTCTCGCCCGACCAGATCGTGACCGTCGCTCGCGACCTCATCGGGCAACATGGGCTGGAGCGCTTCAGCATGCGCAAGCTCGCGGCTGCGCTCGACGTCAACCCGATGACGATCTACCTGCGCTTCGAGAACAAAGACGCCCTCCTCGCCGCCGTCGCAGCCGCCGCGCTGGCCGATTTCGAAGCGCCGCCCGCTGGGGGCACCTGGTCCGACCAGGTGCTCGCACTCGCTGTCGAACTTCGACGCCACCTGATCGCCGACCGAGACACGCTTCGTCTCCTCCACGATGGCGATCGACTCACCATCGGACTCCTGAGCGCCATTGACCGTGGGCTCTCGCTGATGGGAGAAGTGCACGTCGACGACCAATCGACGGTCGAGGCCTTCCGAGTCCTGTTCTGGCATGTCGTCGGTTCTGCGCTCGTCGCAGCGTCCTTTCAGACCCTCCCCGGCAACGACCATGCCGTGGCCGAGGCGTTTGCCGGCGTGAGCGACGACTACCCCCACGTGGTGGCCCATGCGTCATCGTTTGGCCCGGTCGACGCCGACGCACTCTTCGTTCGCACCACCGCCCTTCTCGTAGAAGGCCTCCGGCCCTTCTCGTAGAGGGCCTCCGGCCCTTCTCGTAGAGGGCCTCGGCTCTTCCACCCACCCTCGTTGATCACACCCCAGGAGTCTCTGCCATGACCGCTGTCCAGCCCGGCACCACCGATCCCGCCTCGCGCATCGTGCCGCGGCGGGTGCACCTTCCGAAGTTCAATGTGGAGCTCGGCCCGATGATCCATCTCGCCGAAGAGCGCGCTCGGCTCGGGTCGCTCGCATTCGAACACATCACCGTCACCCCGAAGGGTGTCACCCTCGGCGCGGAGATTTCGGACGTCGCACTCAGCGGCGACCTCGCTGATGAGGTCATCGCCGAGATCAGGCGGGCCCTCGTCGAGTACAAGGTGATCGTCTTTCGCGAGCAGGAGCTGACCGCGGCCGAACATGTCGGGTTCGCACAGCGATTCGGCGAGCTCGAGGTGCACCCGTTCCTCCCGGGGAAGGATGGGTTTCCCGAGCTGGTTCGCTTCGAGAAGGGCGCAGACACCGGAGGGTTCGAAAACGGCTGGCACCACGACGTCACCTGGCGCGAGACCCCGTCGCTCGGCGCGATTCTCCGGGCGGTCCAGGTTCCGCTGACCGGTGGGGACACGCTGTTCTCTGACATGGCCGCGGCGTACGACGGACTGGACGAGGACATGAAGGCTCGGCTGGAGGGCCTCGAAGCTGCTCACGACTACCTCCTTGCCTTCGGCAGTGTCGTGCCCGACGACAAGAAGGCCGAGATGCGCGCGCAGTATCCCGTCGTGCACCACCCGGTTGTCCGTACCCATCCGGAGTCGGGACGCAAGCTGTTGTTCGTGAATGCCTACTTCACGTCGCACGTCATCGGCCTCGCTGAGGAGCGGTCGAACGAACTCCTGCGTTACCTGGTGAGCCGCGCTGCGATCACCGAGTACCAGTACCGGGTCCAGTGGGAGCCGAACACGGTCGTGTTCTGGGACAACCGCATGGTCCAGCACTACGCGGCGAGCGACTACTACCCCGACGTCCGCATCATGGAACGCGCCAGCATCGTCGGCGACCGACCGGTCTAAACCTCAGCGCACCTCGACCTCGAACGCGACCGGTGCGTCGAGTGACACTGCGGTGTCACGCGGGCGGATGGTCGTGTCGAGCTGGTCGAGAATGACGGCGTCGGCGTCCTCGCCGTTGTTGTCCGCGGTGAGGAGCCGGTCGCCGAGGAAAATGCTCGAAGCGCCGGCGTGCAGACACAGGGCGTGGAGTTCGTCCGACATCGATGATCGGCCCGCGGAGAGCCGCACCACCGACTCCGGAAGAACCAGGCGGGTCGCAGCGATCGTGCGCACCAGCTCGAGTGGCTCGAATGCCGGGAGGCCATGCAGCGGGGTACCCGGCACCTGGATCAAGAGGTTGATCGGCACGCTCTCGGGATGGGGGTCGAGCGAGGCGAGCTGTTGGAGCAGCCCCGCGCGCTGACGACGGCTCTCACCCATCCCGACGATGCCGCCCGTGCAAAGTCGAAGACCGGCCTCGCGGCAGGCAGCGAGCGTCTCCAAGCGATCGTCGTAGGTTCTCGTCGTGATGATCTCGCCGTAGAAGTCGGGCGAGGTGTCGAGATTGTGGTTGTAGAAGTCGAGCCCGGCATCGGCAATCGTCTGGGCCTGACCGGTCGTGAGCATGCCCAGGGTCACGCAGGTCTCGAGTCCGAGGTCCGCAACCGCCTGGACCGATTCGGCGACCTCCGCCACCTGGCGATCGTTCGGCGAACGCCAGGCCGCACCCATGCAGAAGCGACTGGCGCCCTCGGCCTTGGCCTGCTCGGCCGCCGCCACGATTGCGGGGAGCTCCATCAGGGGCTGGGGCGTCAGCTCGGTTTCGTTGCGGGCCGACTGCGGGCAATAGGCGCAGTCTTCGGGGCACGCGCCCGTCTTGATCGACAGCAACTTGGCCCCTTCGACTTCATGGGGGTCAAAGCGCGACCGATGACACGCATGGGCGTCGGCGAGCAAGTCATGGAAGGGCCGCTCGATGACGGCGAGCACCTGGTCGACGGTCCAGTCGGAGCGAGCGACAACGGCGGGCGAAGTGGAGATGTCCTCAGGCACGGCCGCCATGATGTCTCGGCCCGCCCCTGGCGTCCACCCTCGAGGATTGTGTCCTCTACGATCCCACCTCGTGGCCCCGACGACCGACTGGAATCCGAT
>JBCCYT010000054.1:0-24486 GCA_039188975.1 Actinomycetota bacterium | reverse complement strand
TCAGGCGTCGAACTCGCAGGGATTGATGATGATCGTGACCTGCTGGGTTGTGGTGTTGCCCCTGGCATCGGTGGCGACGACCTCGAGGGTTTGGTTCGTCGGCTTTTCGGCTGGCCCCAGATCCAACGTGAACACGAGGCCCTCGTCGTCGGACGGCTTGAGGGTCGAGAAGGCGCCGTCGATACCGGCCTTGACCGTCACTGGCAGGCTGTCGTCGACGACCGTGATCGTGGCTTGGGCGGTCACGGGTCGATCGGGGTCTTGGGCGTCGCGGCAGGCGGCTTGCCACAGCGCGGTCGGGGCCGCGATCGCCACGACGGGGGCGATGTCGATGCGTGCGGTCAGGTCCACCGTTGCGCCGCCGCCGTCAGACGTGATGGTGACGGTCGAGGTCGTGACGCCCTCTTGCGCGCGCGTCCGGTCGAGGGTGACGGTGACGATGACGGTGTTGCCGGGTGGTATGGATCCGTCCGTGAGGTCGAGGCTGAAGGGCGTCGGGCCGGCCGGTGCCGCGGTCCAGGCGAGGGGCCCGGCGCCCTCGTTCGTGATGGTGAACGTTGCCGTTGTGGCGGTCGCGCCGAAGTCGAGCGCGCCACGGTCGGTGACGAGTTCCCCACTTGGCACCAACGTGGTCGTGGTGGTGGTGGTCGTGGTTGTGGTGGTCGTGGTCGTGGTCGTGGTGGTCGTCGTTGGCGTGGAGGTGGTCGTTGGCGTGGCTGCCGCGGGGGCGGTTGTCGTCGTGCCAGGGGCACTCGTCGGGGGCGCGATCGTGGTCGGCGCCGGCCCGATCACCACGGTGGTGGTCGGAGGTTCGGTCGTCGGTGCCGGTGCGAGGGTCGTTGGCGCAGCGGTCGTGGCCGGCGTCGGGGCTGCGGGTGGCGTTGGCGCTGTTGTTGTCGTTGTCGTTGGCGTTGGCGTGGTGGTCGCCGTTTCGGTGGTTGGGACGGCAATCGTGGTTGTGCTGGTCTCGACCTCGCCGGCGACATCGGGTTCCGGCGCGGTGGTGGTTGTCGTTGGGTCGGCGTCGATGGTGAGCGCGGCGTCCAGTTCTGGTGCGGGGTCGTTTCCGAGAACCGGGACCACGATGACGATCAAGGTCCAGGTGGCCGCGGCGAAGAAGGTGAACGCGGCCATGGTGCGAGATGAGACGCCACCGAATCGGCGATTGGTCACGGCGATGGTGTGGATGTCCCCGAGCACGAGCGCACGGGTGCCGGTGGGAGCGGGGAATGACGGCATGGCCGCGGCGATCGACTCCCAGCTGATCGCGGCGCGTCGAGTCTGCTGACAGGTCTCACATGACTCGATGTGACGGGTCACCGTTGCGCGAATGTCGAGCGAGAACCGACCGTCCCACCCAGTCAGGAGCCGACGAAGGTCGTGGCAGTCATCCGCGCCCCGCCGGGCGACCAGCAAGGAGCCGACCGCCGTGCCAAGCCGTTCCTTCAGGCGCTTGACCATGACGGAGACGTGAGCCGGTTCGACGTTCATTGCTTGGGCCAGATCGGCGCCTTGCAGCCCGGCCCGCAGATGGAGTTCGAGAAGTTCTTGGTCGCGCGGCTGCAAGGCGGCGGCGGCCTGCCACAGCAATGCGCCACTCTCTTCGGCCTCGAGGTCTCGCCCCGGTGGGCGCTGATCAGCCGCCACGGTGTGGAGCTCGTCGTCGGGTACGGCCGCGGCGGTTCGACCGCGTGCCCGCGCCACATCGATGATGCTGGTTCGTGCGATGGCAAAGAGCCACGGCCGGAACCGAGCGGAGTCGGCGAGTTGGTCGAGCTTTCGGAATGCGGTGATGAACGTGGCCTGGAGCGCGTCCGCTGCGTCGGCAGGATCGCGTAGCCGGGAGCAGGCGAACGTATGGACCTGATCGGCGTAGCGGTCGTAGAGCGCGGCAAAGGCGTCGTGGTCGCCCTGGGCGGCAGCGTCGGCCAGCACGTGATCGCTCGGCGTCGTGGCCACCTTCCCTCCCCGTGTGTTGCCCCAACGTGACGACTTCCTCACCGAGGGTGAGGTTCATGTCGCCACCAGTGTGCCATGGAGTCTCCTCGGTCCGGCTTTCGCCGGACCGAGGAGGTCCCGCCGCTCGTCTGCCCGCCATGGGATCCGTGATCACGCGCCGAGCACGTACCAGGTCGCAGCGAGGACCTGCGCAAGAAACATGCCGAAGAACACCAAGAGGATGGTCCACTGGCTGCGGGTCCATGGCGTCTGGACCCGTGTCGGTCGAGGGCTCACCATCGTCACCTCGCTCACGAGCTCGCCGCCGCAGCGCCGGTGTCAGCCGAGAGCGTGACGATCAAGACGATCAGCGCCATCACGACGACGATGACGGCGAGCGCAACGGCAACGCCCTCTTGGCGTCGGCCCCGGCGATGAAGGTCGCGTTCGGTGCGCTTTGGCTGGGAATACGAGCACGCGTCGTGCATCACGGCTCCGATCGATCGTTCGTCCGGTCGTGATGGGGACGGTGGTTCACCGCCGAATCTGACACCCCAGGGTGGGTTTTTTCGAAAACACTGCGGGCGGGTGCTCGCTACGGCACACGGGGATAGGCGAGGCCCGCGAGCTCTTGCACCAAACGCACGACCTGATAGCTGTAGCCGGCTTCGTTGTCGTACCAGACGTACAAGACACACCGGTTCCGGTCGGCGAGCGTTGCTTGGGAGTCGACGACGGAGGTGCGCTCCATGCCGACCAGGTCGCTCGAGACGATCTCCGTCGACGTCTCGTAGGCGATCTGTTCGCCGAGGTCGACGCTCATCGATGCGCCGCGCAGCACCGCGTTGATGTCGGCAACGGTCGCTTCGTTCTCCAAGGTGAGGTTCAGGATCGCCAGCGAAACGTTGGGGACAGGTACTCGAATCGCGTTGCCCGTGAGCTTGCCGGCGAGTTCAGGAAGGGCCTTGATCACCGCTTTGGCCGCGCCGGTTTCGGTGATCACCATGTTGAGAGGTGCCGACCGCCCCCGCCGCTCTTTCTTGTGAAAGTTGTCGGTGAGGTTCTGGTCGTTGGTGTAGGCGTGGATGGTCTCGACATGACCGCCGACGATGCCGAACGTGTCGTTCATGACCTTGAGTGGCGGCACGATGGCATTCGTTGTGCAGCTCGCGGCGGAAACGATGGTGTCGTCATCGGCGAGCACCCCGTGGTTGACCCCGTAGATGATGTTCTTCACCTCACCCTTGCCAGGTGCGGTCAACACGGCCCGGGTGGCGCCGTTCGCTTCGAGGTGGCGGCCGAGCCCGGCCTTGTCTCGCCATGCGCCCGTGTTGTCGATGACGATGGCGTTCTTGATGCCGTACTCGGTGTAATCGATGTCTTCGGGTTGTTGCGCGTAGATGAACCGAACCGGGTTGCCGTTGATGATGATCTGGTGGTTTTCCTCGTCGGCGACGACCGTGCCGGCGAAGGGGCCATGGATCGAGTCGAGGCGCAGCAGACTTGCTCGCTTTTCGACATCGTTCTCCTTTTGCGGGCGCAGCACGATCGCGCGCAGCCGCAGCTTCGCGCCCGAACCGGCTCGTTCGATCAAGATGCGGGCGAGCAACCGCCCGATTCGGCCGAACCCGTACAGCACGACATCGGTCGGTTCTTCGAGCAGCCGCCCATGCCCGGTGAGGATGTCGGCAAGGGTGTCGCTGAGATACGCCTCGAGGTCGTCCCCGTCTGATTCCTCGAACCCGACGACGAGCTTGCCGAGGTCGATCTTGGCCGAGTCCAGCTGCATCGTGGTCAAGGCAACGAGGATCGGCATGGTCTCCTGGACCGAGAGTTCACGGCCGATCGTGTTTCGTGCCGCCCGGTGAGCCTTCATGATGTCGATCGAGGTGCGAGCGATCTTCTTGCCGAAGACGTAGAGAATGATGTCGTTCTCGCGGTACAGGCGGCCCATCAGCGGGATCATCGCCTCGGCGATGGCCTCGTCTGCTCGCCAACGTTCGAAATGGTCGGTGTTGGTGCCGGTGTCGCTCATGGTTCTCTTGTCGTTCGAGGGGTGCTGCGCCGCAATGGAACGGCAGAAACCTACCCGGCGCGGCTCTCGATGCCGGTCAGAACATCCTCACGAGAGCGTGGCGATCGCTCGGTCGCGCAGCTCGAACTTCAGCACCTTGTTGCTGGCGTTGAGCGGCAAGTGGTCGACGATGACGACATGGCGGGGGCACTTGTAGTTGGCCATCTGGTCACGGCACCACGAAATGATCGTGTCTGGGTCGGGCTCGGCCCCGACGGAAGGAACGACGAAGGCGTAGCCGACCTCACCCATCCGCTCGTCGGGCACACCAACCACGGCGACCTGACCGATGTCGGCGTGGCTGAGCATCAAGCGTTCGATCTCCGCGGGGTAGGCGTTGAAGCCACCGTTGATGAACATGTCCTTCACCCGGTCGGTGATGTCGATGTTGCCGTTGGCGTCCATCACCCCGATGTCGCCCGTGTGGAGCCAGCCATCAGCATCGATCGTTTCGGCGGTCTTCTCCGGGTCGTCGAGGTACCCGACCATCACGTTGTAGCCGCGCACCACGATCTCGCCCGGTTCGCCTCGCGGCAGCTCGTTGGTGGCGTTGTCGGGATTTGCGGGATCGACGATCCGCACCTCGACGTCGGGAATTGCCCGCCCCGACGTGGTGGCGATGGTCTCCGGGTCGTCAGTGTGGCGACACATCGTGGCGATTCCGGTCGTCTCGGTGAGTCCGTAGCCGGTCACGATGTTCTCGAAGCCGAGGCGCTCTCGCATCTGCACGATCATCTCGACCGGGATTGCTGCGGCACCGGTGACGGCCAGTCGCAGGCTCGAGAGATCGAACCGGTCCAGATCGGGATGGTTCAGGATCGTTTGATAGATCGCGGGTGGTCCCGGCAGCATCGAGACTCGGTCGACCGGCACCCGGGCCATCACGGAGGGCACATCGAACACCGGGTGAGGCAGAATCGTCGACCCGGTCATCAGGCAGGCCAGGATCCCGGCGTTGAGACCGAAGGAATGGAAGAAGGGATTGATGATCAGGTAGCGGTCGCGATCGAGCCCGATCACGTCGCTCCACGCCTTGAATGCTCGACACGTCGCTTCGTGGGTGAGCATCGCGCCTTTCGGCATGCCGGTCGTGCCCGACGTGAACATGATGTTGCAGAGGTCGTCGCCGCTCACGCCGGCGGCGCGGGCCGAAACCGTCGACTCGTCGACGGCGCTCGCTCGATCGAGAAAGTCGGCGAAGGCCAGCGCCGTGTCGGGCACCGCTCCTCGCAAGATCACGATCTCCTCGAGCTTTGGCGGAAGGCCCACCTCGGCCAAGAGCGCCACATAGTCGGTATCGAGAAAGTCGGTGACGGTGAACAGCAGGCACGCCTGGCTGGCCTCGAGCACGTAGGCCGCTTCGCGACCCTTGAATCGGGTGTTGATCGGGACGACGATGCCGCCGGCAACGTGCACGCCGAGTGCGGCGACCGCCCACTCCCAACAGTTCGGTGCCCAGATCGCCACCCGGTCAGCGGGTTCGAGACCGGTGTCGATCAGCGCCGCTGCGGCACGGCGAACCTCGGTGCGAAATGCCGCGAAGTTCCAGCTGATGTCGCCGTCGGCGATCGCCTCGAGATCGTGGAACCGGCGGGCGGCGTCATCGACGAGTTCGGAGATCGTGGACCAGGTGGTGTCCATCAGCTTCCCATCGTCGTCCACGACATCGTCATCACGACACGGCGGCTCTTCCAGTCGTCGCCGACCCGCACGAGATCGTGGTCATATCCGCCGCCGCAGGTGAATGACAGCGTGTCGGCGCCATCGAACACCATCGGGTTGAACAGCACTGCGTGGACCGATGCCGTGTCGCCGTCGATCGTCACCGTCTCGTTCGTGATGATGTGCTGGGTGGTGGAGAACATCGACATCGTCGTTTCCATCCAGCTCGCGACCTCGTCCACGCCGCCTTCGATGCCGCCGCTCGACGAGTAGTCGATGTGGGCATCGTCGGTGAAGAGCGACCGAAACGCGTCCCAGTCTTTCGTGTCGACCGCTCGTGCGTAGGCGGTCAAGAAATCAGAGATGGCGATTCGGTCGGACAGTTGTTGCAGATCCACCGGCCGAGCCTGGCACAGACGACCCCAAAGGACCGAACCTCAGCGTCGGTCCTCGCGCAGATGATCGGGGACGGTGAGGTTCATTTCCTCCGCCAGGGGAAAGAGGCGAGCCGGCACCGGTGCGCCGATGGCATCGAGCAGGCGATTCATCATTTGGAAGTTGGCCGCAACCATGGCGATGCGGTCGGCACCATGGCGGCCCAACAGCAGCTCGGCCCGGACTCGTGCGTCGGGGTACTCGGCGTTGTCACGCAAGACGACGGCGTCGGTGAGCGCCAGGATTTCGTCGGCCCCGTCGACGCCACACGGACCGCAGCCTGCGGTGACGGCGCGGGGGTCGAGGTTGCCCTGATGATGTTCGACGCTCGCACGGAGCATCGCGGTGTGTGACAGCAGTCAATAGAAGCACTCGTTGAGGAACGATGTCCGTGCCGCGGTGAGCTCGAGCTGGGCGCGTGACATGCCGTCGCGTTCGGACGCGTGGCTGCCCATCTGCTCGAGCGACAGATACAGCACACCGTGGATGTCGAACATGAGCTCGGTCGCGCCAGGAACCGAGGACAGGGCGGTCGGGGGAAAGGCAGGGCCGCTGGTCGGCACCCAACCGTCGACATAGGCAACGTCGTCGGCGAGTGCGCACGACGGGTCGCCGTTGCTCGGCACCGGAAGGTGGGTCGCATCGAGACCGAGGCCGAACGCCGCTGTGTCGAGGGCCAGGATCCGGCAGGTCACGCCGAGCAGTTCGACATAGGCCTCGACTCGCATGCCGGAGGCAATCCACCGTTCGATGTCGTCGCGGCGGATGCCGACGGCGTCGGTGGCGATCCGGCGGGTGGCTTCCTCGGAGACCGGGGTGAGTCCACCGGGCCCGTCGTCCCCTGCGACGGCGGCGCGGGCAGTCGCTGCGATTCCTGTCTTCTGGGCGCCGGTCCACCACACGCCTGGGGCGGCAAGTTCGGCGAATTGCCGGGCGGCGAGAGCATCGAACTCGGCGATCACATGCGTGGTCATGGCGCCATCATGGCCCAAACCGGCGTCGGTTGGGAGCGGGAGCGGTCCCGGTTGTCCTGGTCAGGTGGTGAGCAGGATCTTGCCGGTCGTCGATCGGCCCTCGAGGGCACGGTGGGCGTCTGCCGCGGCCGCCAGCGTGAAGGTGTGACCTACGCGAACGTCGAGCGAACCGTCGGTGACCCATGTCGTGAGTTCGTCCCACCGAGCCTGGCGTTCCTCGTTGGTTGCGATGTGGCTGAACAGGCTCGGCCGGGCCAAGAACAGCGACTTCGGCATCAAGACGAGAGGGCTCACGGGCGGTACGGCACCGGATGCGTTGCCGAAGGTGGCCATCGTGCCCCGAGGCGCGAGCAGATGAATGCCGGCATCGAACGTGGCTGCGCCCACGCCGTCGAACACGGCGTCGATGGCATTTGCGCCCACCGCGGCCTCGACCGCTTCGACGAGATCCTCCTCGACATAGTTGATCACATGGTCAGCTCCGGCCGATCGGGCGAGTTCGACCTTCGCCGCGGAGCCGGCGGTGGCGACGACCTCCGCCCCGCGAAGCTTGGCCATCTGGACGAGAAGGCGGCCCGTGCCGCCGGCTGCGGCGTGGATGAGGCAGCGGTCGCCGGGCTGCAAGGGGCGGGTGTCGCTGACGAGATAGTGCGCTGTCATGCCCTGCAGCGGTAGCGCTGCGGCCCGGTCGAGCGGTAGGGCGTCAGGCACCGGCATGAACATGTCGGCCGGGCCGCACACGTGCGTGGCGTAGCTCGACCCGACCCCCACCCATGCGACTCGATCGCCGACGGAGAGATGCTGGTCCGGCGAGCCGACCGCGAGCACGGTTCCGGCCCCCTCGCTACCCGGCGTGAAGGGCAGTTCGACCGGGTACAGCCCTGACCGGTGGTAGGTGTCGATGAAGTTCACACCGACGGCGTCAACCGCCACGAGGGCCTCTCCCGGCTCGGGGTCAGCCAGCACCGTGTCGTGGAGCTGGAGAACCTCCGGCCCGCCCGTTTCGGTCAGGCGGATGGCAGCGATGGAGGGCATGGTGCTCCTGGGATGTCGGTGGATCGGTGGTGAGTCGATGCGTACGCTCGACATCATGCCCGGTGATGTACCTCTCGAACAGACGGTGCCCCACGAGAACATCGTGCTCACCGGTTTCATGGGGTCGGGGAAGACGTCGGTCGGGAAGGCGCTTGCTGCCGTGCTCCGCCGAGAGTTCGTCGACACCGATGCGGTGATCGAATCCCGGTTTGGACCGATCCCGACGATCTTTGCCGAGCACGGCGAGGATCGGTTCCGGGCTCACGAGCGAGCTCTTGCCGACGAGATCGCGGAGGGGTCTGGGCTGGTCGTCTCGACCGGCGGCGGGATGTTGGTCGATGGAGCCGTCGCTGACCGGGTCGCATCGAACGGGCGGGTCTTTTGTCTGACCGCTTCGCCGACCACGATCATCGAGCGGGTGCGAGCTGACGGAGTCGCCGATCGTCCGCTGCTGGACACGAGCGACCCTGAAGCCACCGTCGCGCTGCTGCTTGCGGAACGGTCAGGTGCGTACGAGCGCTTCGAAGCGGTTCCCACCGACGGTCGAACGGTGGCGGAAATCGTCGGCGATCTCATCGCCCGTATGCGTTCGTGAAGCCGCGATGGAGAACGCCGCTATCGGTCGACGTAGAGGGTGCGTTCGGCGATGAGCCAACGCTCGTCGACTCTTGCCCATTCGATTCGGTAGGTACCGGTGGTCTTCACCAGCGGTTGCTCCCCGGGTGCTTGGTGGGTGACCAGCAACATGTTCTCTGTGGTGGCGGTCGTGGCGCCGAGTTCACGAACGATCACGTTGGAGAAGAAGTGACGTGATTGACGATTGCCGATTCGCTCGGCGTGCGCCCGGGCGGCGTACGCCTCGATGTCTGCTCGGCCCTGCACCGTCTCGTCCACCGGCGTACCTCCGAGTACCCACACCATCGACGCATCGTCGGTGAACAGGTCGGCAAAGCCGGCGGCGTCCTTGCGGTCCCAGCGGTAGGCGTACTCCGCGAGCGCATCGGAGATCGCGTGGCGATCTTCGGCCGAGTTCGATGTCATGGCAGCCGGCATCGGTTGACGGTGGCGCCGATGCCTTCGATCGAGCACCGCAGCATGGCGCCCTCGGTGAGCCACTCTGGTGGGGTTCGCGCGGCGCCGACGCCGCCTGGCGTGCCTGTGGCGATGATGTCACCCGGGAGCAGCGTCGTGATCGTGGACAGGTCCTGCACGATGTCGACAACGTTGAAACACAGCTCGGAGGTCGAACTCTGTTGCTTGACGACGCCGTCGACCTCGCTGCGGATCTCCAGACCGCTGCCATCGCCGAGCTCGTCGGTGCCGACCAGCACCGGACCGAGGGGGGTGAGCCCCTCGAACATCTTTCCGGCCAGGAACTGTGTGGTTCGCCGTTGGTAGTCGCGAACGGAGCCATCGTTCATCACCGTGTAGCCCGCAACCGCCTCGAGTGCTTCCGCCGCTGATGCGTGGCGCAGCGGTTTGCCGATGACGACGGTGAGTTCGACCTCCCAGTCGACGTGGGTCGAGATGTCCGGTGCCGGCAGGACCATGTCATCGAGCGCACCGATGAGGGCGGTGTCGAACTTGGCGAAGTACGTCGGCGCTGACGGCCGGTCGCGCCCCATCTCCTCGATGTGGTCGAGGTAGTTCACACCGACGCACACGATCTTGCCGGGCGAGGTGATCAGCGGTGCCAGATCCGCGGTCGATCGAGGTATGGCGTCGCCGGTTTCGCCCACGTCGCCGCGACGAAGGACCTCGCCGACGTCTTCCGCGTCGAGAATGACGATGTCGTCGCCGTCGATGCGTCCCGCCCGAGTGGAAGCGCCGATGCGAATGGTCGTGAGATGACTCATAGCGCAGAGTTTGTCGCGCCGTACTCGGCGAGGCGCACACCGAGCTCACGGATCTGGTCAGCGTCGAGATTCGCGAAGCTGAATCGCAGCATTCGTTGATCGGACGTGGTGAACGCGGTGCCGGGGATCACGAGCACGTCGTGGTCGACCACGAGTCGGCGAACGATCGTGTCGGTGTCGGCATCATCGTTCTGGGGTGCGCGAACCCAGCCGAAGTAGGCGCCCGCGGTGACGAGTTCGAAACCCCCGGGCCGATCCGCGAGCACGTCCTCGAACAGGGCTTGATGGCGGGCGATGCGGGCGGCTTGTTCGCGCCGCCACTCGCTGGCCTGTTCGAGGCCTGCGACGCAGGCCACCTGCCCCATCGCTGGTGCACTGATCGCAACACAATCGAGCACCTTGAGTGCCTCGACCCGAATCGCTTCGCCGCCGACGAGCGCACCGACCCGGTAGCCAGGGATCGCAAGGTCTTTCGAGAAGGAGTGCAACGAGATGACGGTGTCGCGCCAGTCCGGATCATCGAACAAGGCGTGGGGTGGATCCTCGGTCGGTCGAAACGACCGATAGGTCTCGTCGACGATCAGCGCGATGTCGTTGGCTTGGGCGAGGTCGGCGAATGCGAGGATCACCTCGGGCGGAACGGTCACTCCGGTGGGGTTTCCGGGCGAGACCAGCACGATGGCTCGAGTGTGGTCGTCGACCATGCCGGCCGCATCGGCGACCGCCGGGATGTGGTTGTCATCGATCGGGATGTGGCGGGCCTCGATACCTTCGACCCGCAGCCACATGTCGTGGTTGAAGTAGAAAGGCGTCTGAACGATCACGTTGTCGCCTGGTCCCGCGAGTGCCGAAGCGGCGATGCAGAACGCCTGATTGCATCCGGCGGTGATGAGCACGTCGTCGGCTTCTACACCACCTCCGGACGCGCTCGTGGCGTAGGCGATTCGGAGATCGGTCGCGAATGCGGCTCGTAGCTCCGGCAGCCCTGGTTGCGGCGCATAGCCAGAGGTGATGCGGTCGTTCGTGCCCGCTGCGACCGCCTCGAGCACGGCTGGAGGTGGTGGATACGACGGTGCCGCTTGCGACAGATCGAGGAGCGGCCGATCATGCACTCGATGAGCGAGCAGCGCGTGGGCCGCCCCGATCGGGGAGTGGATGAGATTGGTGATGGTGGGCGAAAAGCGCATCGTGGGCATCGAGTGTGGCCCACCTGATGAGCCGTGTCGATGCGTACCTCGAGCGGTTGTCGATCGACCGGCCAGAACGGCTCGACCTCGGTGCGTTGACCGCGCTGCAGCGGGCTCATCTCGTTGCGGTTCCCTTCGAGAATCTCGATGTCTATGACCGTGTCCCGGTCTCGGTCGAGATCGATGCCGTGCTCGCGAAGATCATCGATCGGCGTCGCGGCGGGTGGTGCTTCGAGCTCAACGGTGGGTTTGCGTGGCTGCTCGAACAGCTCGGATTTTCGATCCGCCGTCTCGGGGCGGCCGTGCTGCTGTCAGGCCCGAACCGGGCGATCGACCATCTGACGATCGAGGTCCAGCTCGACCGCTCCTATCTCGTCGATGTGGGCTTCGGTGACTCGTTCGTGCGCCCGCTCGACCTCAGTCGAGCCGGGCCACAAGACGGCGAAACGGCCGACTTCCAACTCATGCCGAGCCCGCAGGGCACCACGCTCACGGAGATCGAGGACGGGCTCCCGGCTGCGAAGTACCGATTCAAGCGGGTTGCGCACGACCTCGAGATCTTCGCTCCGATCAGTGAACGGCTGTACGACGACCCCGACGCCCATTGGCAAGGCCAGCCGTTCGCGACCCGACTGCTGGGCGAAGGCGATGATCGCGTCACCTTGCTGGCTGACCGGCTTCGGGTTCGGCGCGGCGGCATCGTCACCGAGACGCCGGTCGCTGCATCGGTGTGGAACGACGTCCTGAGCGAGTGGTTCTCGATCCGGCGCTGATCTGGGATCAGCTCAGGTGCGTGCGGGACGCCCGGGACCCCATGGCGCCGACTCGGTCCCGAAGAGGTCTGCGACCGAGTCGGCGGGCATGGCCCGCCCGAGATGGAAACCCTGTACGAGGTCGGTGCCGACCGCACGTGCGAGGCGGAGCTCGTCCGCGGTTTCGACCCCTTCGGTGACAACTTCCAACCCGAGGTTCTGGGCGAGCGCGATGACACCCGCATACAGCTGAGCTTGTTTCGGGTCGTTTGCCGCGCCGGAGACGAACATCCGGTCGATCTTGACCTGATGGACCGGCAGATTGTGCAGATAGCTCAGGGACGAGTAGCCGGTGCCGAAGTCGTCGATCGACAAGACGATGCCCAGGTCGATGAGTTCGTCGAGCAACTCGCGATGCTGGCCGTCTTCGTGTTGCACGATGATGCTCTCGGTGAGCTCGAGGCACAGGCGGCCGGTCGGGACCCCGTGATGCTCCATGCATCCCCGCACCGCTTCGACGAAGGTCGGGTTCCACAGCTGCATCGTCGAGATGTTGACGGCGACGACCGGCATCGAGAGGCCGGCGCGGTGCCACAGGCCGATCTGTTCACAGACCTGTTCGATCACCGCCCGCCCGAGCTCGTTGATCAAGCCGGCCGTCTCCGCGACCCGAACGAATTCAAGCGGTGGGATCGGCCCTTCAACCGGGTGGTACCAGCGGGCGAGGGCCTCGACCCCGTGGAGCTGGCCATCCGCCGCCGTGTACAGCGGCTGATACTCCACGCCGATCTCGCCCTGTTCGAGGGCCTTGCGAAGCTCGGCCGCCACATGGATACGCCGTTCGGTCGGTTGCGAGAGGCGATGGTGATACACGCTGGCTTGACCGCGGCGCTCGTGTTTGGCGGCGTACAGCGCAAGGTCGGCGTGACGCAACGCCATCTGGGGCGAGGCGCCGTGTTCGGGGATGAGTGCGACACCGACACTTGCCGTGAGCGTCGTCTCGCCGGCGTTGGTCTGATGTACGCCGGAGACGCTCTCGAGCGCGCGTGCCGTTGCGTCCTCGATCGCTCCGGGGGCAGCGATGCCTTGGGCAGTGAGCACGGCGAATTCATCGCCGCCGAGACGAGCGACGAACTCGCCCGGTTGGAGGGCGCGCTGGAGCGAGGAGGCAATGGAGATGAGGACGTCGTCGCCCGCCTGGTGACCGAGCCCGTCGTTGACGTCCTTGAACCCGTCGAGGTCGATGATCAAGAGCGCGAACTGAGCGCCGTGATCGGTGCGAAGGTCGATCTCCCCGAAGCGACGCTCGAGTTCGTGCACAAAGGCCGCACGGTTCGGAATGTCGGTGAGGTTGTCGGTGTAAGCCCTCCGTTGCAGGTCTTCTTGGAGGTCGACCACTTTGGACAAGCCGGCCGCGAGGTAGCCGATCTCGTCTTTGCGATTGCGGAGGGAGAGGGCGGTGTTCGTTCGGTTGCCCTCGCCGACTTCGTTGGCAACTTCGATGAGCCGGTGAAGCGGACGGAACGCGTAGAACATCACGAGAATCGCAAGGCCGGCCACCATCACCAAGAGAGAAGAGACGACGATCAGCATTCGGTTGGTGATGTCGCCGTTGACTCGGTTGAGGTCGTCGATCCATCCGACATCGACGGCGAGAAGCCCGAGTGGGCTTCCTGCGGGGTCGACGATCGGGGTGAGGTAGGCGAAGCGGTGGCTGTCCGAGACGGGTACCTCGCCGACGAACTGACGCATGGCCAACATCGACTCATAGGCCGGGTGCCCGTCGCTGATGAGACCGCGCTCGACCTGGGATCCGCCCACCCGGTCGCCTTCCGGCGTGCGGAAGGTCGTCGAGATGCGGTCGAATGCCCCGGTGTCGGTGTTGTACCGGAAAATGTTCGCCGCGCCTTGGTTGACGTCGGCCACCTGGTCGAGCAGCGAATCCCATGTGGCCCCTGGCGTGAGCGACGCCGCAGAGTCGATCGTGATGTACATCGGTGAGCCATCGTCGTTTCGGGTGATGACGGCCGTTGGGTCGCCCTCGTCGAACAGTTCGGCCGCCGCCCGACCGGCACGATCGATGCGAATGAGCGCGTCGTACTCGTTCACGAGCCGCAACTCGCCGAGACCAATCCACGTCAAGGTGGCGAGCGAACATGCGGCGAGGACCAAGAAGGCCGCTGTCGTACGGAGCGGAAATCCCCAACCCGAGGGTCGCCAATCGGGGTCGCGATCAAGCACGCTCGTCCATCGGCGCGACGGGCGCCCGACTGAACCCGGTTCCTCTTGCCCACCCATCACGCAGAGCGTAGGCCAGAACGCCGTGCGAGACGAAGAGGCAGAAGGCCCTTTCGTTGGAAATGGTCGCTACAAGGGGTCGGAGCGTCCGACGTTCCAGTCGAAGTCGATCTCAGGGACGGTGCGTTCGAAGCCGTCTGCGGTGAACAACACGAACCGGCGCGTGTCAGCAAATCGGGCAACGAGGACACCGGGGAACGTCTGTCGCTGATTTCGCAGCAAGGTCACGCTGTCGTTGTAAAAGCCGCGGGTCCCGGAGATGCGGTTCTCGGCGTCGGCGATCTGGCGTTGGACCTCGAGCATGGCGTCGTCGGCTTTCAGTGAGGGATAGTCCTCGATCAAGACGAGCAGTTGGTTGATGCGGTTGGTTTGCTCGGCTGCTTCGTGATCAGCGCGGGCCACGGTCGCTTCGGTCGGTGGCTCGCCAGCGAGCGAGGTTCGAGCGATGGCGAGACTCTCGAGCAGGACGCGTTCGTGGTCGATGAGGCCTTTGGCGACGCTGGCGAGTCGAGGGATGAGGTCATGGCGACGCGCCAGCTGGATGTCGATGAGGCTCCAGGCTCTCGCCGCCGACTGCACCTGATGCTGCAGTCGGTTGTACAGGCTGATGAGTGCGCCCGAGATGATGACCGCGATGGTGATACCGGCGAACACCGGAGGAGCCCATCGGGTCTGGGTCGCTGCGCCGGCGACCACCGCTGACCCGACCGCGGCCGTCAGCAGAACCCCGGTCACGGCGCCCAGCCAGGTGCGGTGGGAATCCTCGGACCGGGTGGAGACCACGAACGGTCGGCCGTGGTCGATCTGTGGTTCGACGACATCGGTGCGCAGTGATGCCTCGCCGGTGACGAAGACACGGTCACCGATCACGATGCCGGTCTCAGTTCGGCGATACCGACCGGTGCGGTTGGGACCAAATGACAGGAGTTTCTCGAAGAAGCCACGATCGTCGTCGACCTCGAGGGTCTCGCGCATCAGCTGCCGATGCCCGACCGACGCCTTGGCGAGCCGAACCCTGACCGAGCCTGACTCGTCGACCAACTCGAGGTAGGAGCAGCCGTCTTCGCGTTCCTCGATCGTCTTCCACTCCTTGGTCGTCGTGGTCTTGCCGTTCGAGGTTCTCGTTGTCTTGCGCTCCTCTTCAAGCTCGAACCTCCACACCACGCAGGGCTGTCTGGTGTGGTGGGCGATCACCGGTTCGGGATGCCATGCCCGTCCCTTGACCTCGTTGCGGCCCGCGTACACCGCGGCGGCCGGAATCGTCTCGAGGTCGGCGTACACGCGGCGACGGCGATCCGACCACCACGCGATCCCCAACGCCAGGACCGTGATGATCAGCCAGCCCATGTCACGCGTCAGGGTCGACGACGTCGAGCGACCCGCCTTCGGCCCAGCGCAACACGACGAGCCCGGCTGCGCAGTACAGGAGTCCGCCGACCGCCATCGGCGTGACCGAGTCCGCGATCTGACGGTCGATGATCGAGGCCAACACCGAGCCCACGCCGAGCGTGGCGACCCCGCGAACGGCAGCCGCCGTGCCGGCGATTCGTTCCATGGGTTGCAGGTTGAGCGAGACCGCGGTGGTCGAGACGATGGTTCCCGCAGTCGAGGCAACGGCGATGAGTGCGACCCACACGCCGAAACGGGGGACGCCATCGGTCGTCAGGGCGGCAACGGTCAAGAGCGCATATGCAACGACATTGATGACATAGGCCACCCGTGCGACACGGGCGGCGCCGAACCGTTCGACCCGTCGGCTCACGACCCAGACGCCCACCCCTTGGACGGCAGAGACCACCCCGAACGTCACGGCGAACCACTCGGGACGTCCGTAGACCTCATCGACGATCGGCTGGGAGCTGCCCAAGAAGATGAAGAACGCCCCGTAACTGAACACCATCGCGACCAGGTAGCCGGTCGAGGACCGATGGGTGAGTGTGGTACGGATCGCCCGTCCGATCGAACGAGGCTCGATCGGACGCTGCCGGTCGGGTGGCAAGGTCTCGCCGAACCGCAGTGTCCACAGTGCTCCCACGACCGCCAGGACGGCTGCGCCGCCAAACACCGATTGCCAGGGCAACACGGCGATCAGACCTTCGCCGATCAATGGAGCGATCGTTGGTCCGATCAAGAACACCGCCATCACCAGCGACAACACCCGAGCCATCTGGTCGCCGTCGTAGAGATCGCGGGCGATCGCATAGGAGATGACAGCCGGGCCGGATGCGCCGATGCCCCAGACGAAGCGGGAGACGAGCACGGCCGAGAAGTCGCCGGCGATCGTTGCCCCAACCGCTCCGAGCACGTAGAGCACCAGCGACCCAAGCAATACCGGGCGACGACCGAACCGGTCAGAGAGCGGCCCGACCGGGAGCTGGCCGGCCGCCATGCCGAGAAAGTAGGCGGTGACGACCAGGCTGACCTCGCCGCTGCCGCTGGCCAGGTCGAACTCGGTGCGGATCTCGTCGAACGCAGGGAGCGCCGTGTCGATCCCGAACGCCAGGAGCGCGCCGACGAATCCGAGATAGGCGACGACGACAGCTTCGGACCGGGCCGGGTGAACGGCCGTGTCGGTCACGAACCGAGACGCATCGACAACGCAGAGACCCGCTCTCGAAGCGCATCGCGCTCAACACCAAAGGCGTGGAGGCCGGTGACGATCTCTTCTTCGAACGCGCCCCATCCGAATTGCAGTGCCGCGCAGAGCGCAACTTCGGCGAGCAGATCGGGGTCGTCTTCGTGCCGACCGGTCGCGGTTGCCTGCCCTCGCACGATGCGGTGCATCAGGTCGGTCATGGGTGAGCGGGCCTCGTCGAGCTCCAGCTTGGCGAAGGTTCGGTAGCTGGAGGCGTCGTCGCTGGTGTTGACCGGCAAGATGCCGTCCTCGTCCCAGCGCTGACCCATCTCCTCGGTGGCGACCGTGACGGCCTCAGCAAAGACGGCGTCTTTGCTGCCGAAGTAGTGATGGATCAAGCCGTAGTTGACACCCGCGTGCTTGGCCAGTTCTCGGCCTGAGATCTGGCGGGGCGATCGCATCGCCATCAGCTGTACCGCGGCGTCGATGAGGCTCTTGCGGACGGCGTCGGGGCCTCGTACCGGTTCCTTGGTGTCGTTTTCGTTCATGAGTTGATGTCAGCGCTGGATTTGGGAGATGTCGCGAACGGCGCCCTTGTCCGCGCTGGTGGTCATCGCGGCGTAGGCCCACAGGGCGGCGGAGACCTTGCGCGGACGGTGCTCTTTGGGTTTCCACGCATCGACGCCGCGGGCTTCCATCGCGGCGCGGCGTTGGGCGATGACCTCATCGCTGACGCGGATGTTGATCGTTCGGTTGGGGATGTCGATGTCGACGATGTCGCCCTCTTCGATCAGGGCGATGGCGCCGCCCTCAGCTGCTTCGGGCGATGCGTGCCCGATCGACAGGCCCGAGGTGCCGCCGGAGAAGCGGCCATCGGTGAGTAGCGCACATTCCTTTCCGAGTCCACGCGACTTGATGTAGCTCGTCGGGTAGAGCATCTCCTGCATGCCGGGCCCGCCCTTGGGGCCTTCGTAGCGGATGACGATGACGTCGCCGGCCTGGATGTGGTCCTCGTCGAGGATGCCGTCGCAGGCGGAGTCCTGCGACTCGAAAACCCGAGCCGGGCCCGAGAATTGGAAGATCTCCTCGTCGACCCCTGCGGTTTTGACGATGCATCCGTTCTCGGCGATGTTGCCGAACAGCACGGCCAGGCCACCGTCTTGGAAGTAGGCGTTGGGCACGCTGCGGATACAGCCGGACTCGCGGTCGAGGTCGAGGCTGTCCCAGCGGGTGCTCTGGCTGAAGGCGACGGTCGTGCGGATGCCGGCGGGGCCGGCCCGGTAGAACTCCTGCACCTCGGGGGACGGGTCACGCATGACATCCCACTGGTCGAGGGCATCGGCCATGGTGTCGGCGTGCACCGTGGGGATGTCGGTCGTGAGGAGGCCGGCGCGATCGAGTTCGCCGAGGATGCCCATGATCCCACCCGCGCGATGAACGTCTTCGATGTGGTACTTCTCGGTCGCGGGCGCGACCTTGCAGATCGACGGCGAGGTGCGGCTGAGCCGGTCGATGTCGTTCATGGTGAAGTCGACACCGGCCTCGCGGGCGGCCGCGAGGATGTGCAGCACCGTATTGGTGGAGCCACCCATGGCGATGTCGAGGGTCATGGCGTTCTCGTAGGCGGCCTTCGTGCAGATGTTGCGGGGCAGAACCGAATCGTCGTCCTTGTGGTAGTAGCGCTTGGCCATGTCGACGATGGTTCGGCCGGCTTGCAGGAACAGTTGCTCGCGATCGCTGTGGGTGGCAACGACGGTGCCGTTGCCGGGAAGCGCAAGACCGAGTGCCTCCGCGAGGCAGTTCATCGAGTTGGCGGTGAACATGCCCGAGCACGACCCACACGTGGGGCACGCCGATCGCTCCATCTGCAGGACGTCTTCGTCGCTGACGGTCTTGTCGCCCGCCTTGATCATCGGGTCGATGAGGTCGAGCTTCACCTCGACGCCGGCGAGCTTGGTCTTGCCCGCTTCCATCGGGCCGCCGGTCACGAAGATGGTCGGGATGTTGAGACGCATCGATGCCATCAACATGCCGGGCGTGATCTTGTCGCAGTTGGAGATGCACACCAGCGCGTCGGCGCAGTGGGCGTTGACCATGTACTCGACCGAGTCGGCGATGAGATCCCGGCTCGGAAGGCTGTAGAGCATGCCGTCGTGGCCCATCGCGATGCCGTCGTCGACGGCGATCGTGTTGAATTCCTTGGCCACACCACCGGCCGCTTCGATTTCGCGGCACACGAGCTGGCCGAGGTCCTTGAGGTGCACGTGGCCGGGCACGAACTGGGTGAAGGAGTTCGACACCGCAATGATCGGTTTGTCGAAATCGTCATCGGTCATGCCGGTGGCCCGCCAGAGCGCACGCGCTCCCGCCATGTTCCGACCTTGCGTGGTGGTGTTGCTGCGAAGCTCGGGCATGGCCGACAGACTAGTTGGTCCAGTGGCTAACTCCCCCAAGGAGTCGCCCGGAATAGGGTCAGGCGGTGCATGTTCCCTATCGGCTGCAGCGGGCCTTCCGAGTCCAGACCGAGCCCGGGATCGTGCTGGCGATGGCCGTCGCCACCGCAACGTTTGTCGCCACACCGTTGCTGCTGTCGCCCCTCGCTGACGAGTTCGATGTCGGGACAGGGACGGTGGCGTTGTTCTCGGCTGCGCAGCTGGCCTGTTTCGTCCTCGGTTCCAGTGTCACCGGGCGGATCACGACCCCGTCTCGTCGGGTGTTCGTCGGGTCGCTTGCGGTGTTGGTTGTCGCCAACCTGGCAAGCGCAGTCTCGCCCAACCTGGCCACGCTCGTCGGACTGCGGGCTGTTGTGGGCCTGGCGCTGGGCACGCTGACCTGGTTGGCCTATTCGCAGGTCTTCGGTGATGCCGGGCGAACAGGTGACTTGACGGTCGTCGGCCCGATCGCGGCGGTCGTTGCCTCGCCCGTGCATGGTGTTGTGATCGACTCGCTCGGTCCGCGGGCGGTCTTTCTCGTTCTCGCCATGCTCTCGCTCGTCCCGCTCACCCGTCTGCCTGCGGTGCACGTGCCGCCGGTGACCGAGCGGTCGAGCCGCAACCGGGCGGTGAAGGCAGCGCTCGTCGTGATCGGCGCGCTCACGTTCGCAACGCTCGGTGGCTCGGCGGTGTTCGTCTTCATCGGTGCGATTGGCCAGGAGCAATACGGCCTGTCTGCCTTCACGATGTCGCTTGTGTTCTCCGCCAATGCTGCGGCGAGCATTCCGTCGGCTCGCTATCGGGGGCGACGCCCGTTCGCCGGAGCGTTCTATGTGATCACGGCCGCCTGTGCCCTTGCGGTCGGGTTCCTCGATGATCCCGTGGCCATCTGGGTCATCATGATCGTGTGGGGCGCCGCGTTCTGGGCGGCCACACCCGGCGCCTACACGATCCTGGCCGAGCGGTCCCGGTTCCCGACCGAGCGGGCGGGCGATGCCCAGGCGGCGATGGCCGCCGGGCGCGCCATCGGCCCGCTCCTCGGAGGCGCGCTCGTCTCGGCGGGGAGCTTTGAAGCCCTCAGCGTTGTCGGTGCCTCGCTGGTGCTCGTCGCGGCCGTCACGATCGTGGCGGTTGAGTTGCTCATCCCTCCGGTGGTGGAGCCGCCGCCGTAACGCCGCGCGCTCGCTGGTCGGCTATGGCGCCAAGACGGACCCGGTGAGCATCGAGGGCGAGTAGATGTAGCAGACCAGCTCGCGATCCCCGCCGTTCCATTCCGCCGAGCCGGTGAAGAAGATGTTCACACCGGCATCGTTGGGGATGTTCTCGTCGATCAGATCGAGCGTCGCGATCTGGTTGTCGCACGTGTCGAACGCAGCGTTCACGGCGGTCTGGGTGCCCGAGCCGGGCCAGCCGCTTCCGGCGGGCATGTTCACCACGACGAGAACCTCGCCCTCGTGGGGTTCGTCGCAACTCTGGTTGGTCACGCGTTCGAACTCGTCCGCCTCGGGAATTGCGAAGCAGTCGCCGGCTTGCAGGTCGTCGGCGCTGGTCTCGCCTCGGCTCGTCCACCAACCGACGATCACGATGAGGAGCAGGATCGGCCCACCGATCAGCAGGCGGAGTGGAATTCGGCGCCAGAGGGGCGGCGTGGGTGGAGTGAAACTGGACGCACCGATGGCGCCGGGTTCGCTCGGCGGCGGTGGGGGAGGTGCGCCCGTTCGCTCGTCGCCCGGCTCTCCTGCGGGCGCGTCATCGGACACGTTTGGGTCGTTGTCGTTGCTCATGCTCCACCGTTCGGTTGCTGCGACAACGAGTGAACCACATTCAGTAGACTGGTGCACGCAGTTGTTGCCGTTGGAATCACCCGCTGACCGAGCAGGGGCTCGCCGGTGGCTCGACGGTCTCCCGTGTCTCGACGGTCTACGGTTGGCCCATGGCGGCCGCGACCGAAGAACCGGTGCTGCTCGACCTCGACGGGGTCGAGGTGCGGGTCACGAGCCCGTCGAAGGAGTTCTTCCCCAAGCGGGGCGAAACCAAGCTCGACCTGGTCGAGTACTACCTCGCCGTCGCCGAGCCGTTCCTGCGGGTCGTGGGTGGGCGCCCGCTGTTGATGGAGCGCTACCCCGATGGCGTCCGAGGCACGTCGTTCTTTCAGAAACGGGTGCCGAAGGGGGCGCCGGATTGGCTCCAGACCGTCACCCTCAGCACGCCGAACGGAACCCCGTCCAACGCACTCGTCGCAGCCGACATGGCGCATGTGATCTGGGCGGTCAACATGGGCTGTCTCGGCTTTCACGTTTGGCCGTCGCAAGCCGATGACCTCGAACACGTCGATGAATTGCGCATCGATCTCGACCCGCAGCCGGGGACGACCTTCGATGATGTGCGAGCTGCGGCGTTGGAGGTGAAGGCGGTGCTCGAGGAACTGGGCATTCGGTCATGGCCCAAGACCTCGGGCAGCAAGGGCATCCACATCCATGTTCGGTTGCGGCCGGAGTGGGACGGCTTCCAAGTGCGGTACGCCGCGGTTGCGCTCGCCCGAGAGATGCAACGCCGCCGGCCGGATCTCTTGACGTGTGAATGGTGGAAGGAAGAACGAGGGGAGCGGGTGTTCGTCGACTTCAACCAGAACGCTCCTCACAAGACCGTGTTCGGGGCATGGTCGGCACGCCCTCGGGTCGGTGGGCAGGTGTCGATGCCGATCACCTGGGACGACGTTGGAACCGTTGAACCAGAGGACGTCACGATCGCGACGGTCCCTGGGCTGCTCGCGGAGCGAGGCGACGCGTGGGCCGCGATCGCCGATGACCTCCAGTCGCTCGATCCGCTGCTCGACTGGCACGAGCGCGATTGGGCGAACGGCCTCCCGGATGCGCCGTGGCCGCCCGTCTACCCGAAGATGCCGAACGAACCGCCGCGAGTCAGCCCGAGTCGGGCCAAGCAGGCCTGACGGCGAGTACTGCGAGGTCAATCGGTGCGCTCCACCGCCCACAGTGCAGCGCCGAGCGCGCCGGCATCATCGCCGAGCTGCGCCATCACGATTTCGACCTCGGGTCGGAACTGAGCGCCGAGGGTCAAGTTGTCGAGCCAGTACTTCGCCCCGGCACGGAGCGGTTCGCCGATGTCGGTCAGGCCGCCGCCGAGGATGATGCGCTCGGGGTCGAAGATCATCACGAGGTTGGCGAGTCCGACGGCGACCTGTCGGCAGAAGCCATCGAAGATCCGTTCCGCTTCCTTGTCGCCGCGGCCGAGCGCCTCGGCAACCGTGAAGCCGGTGATCGCTGCGACCGAACCAGCGAGGCTGAGCGCCGAGGGGAACAGGCCGACGTGCGCTTGCGACCGGCCGATCTGCCCGAGCGCGGTTCCCGAGGCGTAGTACTCCCAGGGCCCCTGCTGGCCGGTGTGGTGGGTCGGTCCGTTCGCATCGACGACCATGTGGCCCGACTCACCAGCGAAGCCGTTGTGGCCGTGGATCAACCGGCCGCCGCACACGAAGCCGCTCCCGATGCCCGTCCCGAGCGTGATGAGCATGTAGTCGTCGCTGCCCATGCCGGCGCCGAGCTTGCCCTCGGCCCAGGTTGCCGCAGTGGCGTCATTCATCACGACGACATCGAGCCCCGTGCGGTCGGCCAGCTCGGTGCCGAGTGGATACTCGACGAGGTCCGGAAGGTTCGGTGAGTAGTGGATCACGCCGGATCGGTGCGCGAGCCCGGCAACGCCGAGGCCGATCGCCTCGATCTCACAGTCGTTGTGGCGCTGCATCCGATCGATCATGCGCAGCAATGTCTCGAGCAGTACGGGACCGGCACCGGCGCTCGACTCGCGGTCCCGATCGTGGACCTCGCCGGTGGCGTGGTCGATCAGCAGCGCCCGGGCGTTCGTCCCCCCGACATCAAAGCCAAGAATCATGCGGGGGAGGCTAGAGCACCGGCAGCTACGGGCATCGCCCGGGGTCGACCGGGTCGGTCGTCGCCGCCGCGACGACGGTGCGGATCTCGTCGGAGGACACGGCGAACGCAACCCCATCTCGGTCGCGGGAGCGGGCGTAGACGACGCCGAGGATGGAGCCGTCGCCGGCGACGACCGGTGCCCCTGAGTCGCCACGGACGATCGACGCATCGAGCTCGAATGCTTGACGTTCGTGGCTGCCCTGCACGTAGATGTCTTCGATGGTGACCTGTAACAGACGAGTGATCGTCGTGTCGGTGACCTCGACCGGGCCATCCGGGTCCCAGATGGCGAGTCGACCTCGCTGCTCGGCGGTCGGCGACGACAGCCGCCGGCCCGGGCGGGCCCAGCTCGGGGCGGACAAGACGGCGAGATCGATTTTCGGGTCGATCGCCAACACGTCGACGTCGGCGCGCTGTAGCCCATGTTCGACGGTGATCGTCGATGCGCCGGCGACGGTGTGCGCCGACGTGACGATGACGGTGCGTTCGCCGTCGTACACGAGTACGCCGTTGCCGACCTGGTCGGTGAGGCCGCAGCCTGCCGCTCGAACGCCGGTGACGGCCTCCGCGGCGTCGCCGATCACATCGTCAGCGGCACATGAGGTCGACAGCAAGACAACGGCGGCGGCAACCACGCCGCGCCGAAGGAGCGGGATCACACGAAGAGTCTGGCACCGTCGGCTTCTGCGCTGGCAACCGCAGCGTCGCAGAGCTGTTGGATGCGGAGGCCGTCGGCGAAATCGGGGTCACACGGTCGGCGGGTACGAACCGCCTCGACAAAGTCACCGATCATCGCACCGGTACCCCGAAAGACATCGCGGTAGGTGTTGTGCACCGTGTCGCGGCGGGCGCCGTTCCAGATGTCGTCAGGGATCGGCAGTTCCGCGGCCGGACCGGTCTCGTCGCGGCGAACGCCGCGTACCGACTGCACGGTGTCCCAGTCGCACACGGCGTGGATCGTGCCGTCGCCTCCGTGGAGGTCGAGTTCGTGGACCTGTCCGAACGAGGTCGGTTCGTGGCAGACCGCACTGGCCTGTACCGAGGCGTAGGCGCCGGACGTGAACTCGAGCGTCATGAGCGCCGAGTCTTCGCCGCGCTCGTAGGGCTGGCCGTCGGGACGTGGTCCTCGTTCAATGAATGAACGCGAAAGGCACGACACCGATGCGACCTCACCGAAGAACCAGCGAGCGAGGTAGAGGAAGTGGCTGCCGATGTCGCCGATCACGCCGCTACCCGCTTCCGAACGGTCGAACCGCCACGCGTACTCGCCGTCTCGGGCGAAGCCGGTGAAGTAACGCAGGCCGAGATGGAAGGCCTC
>JBCCYT010000053.1:0-24486 GCA_039188975.1 Actinomycetota bacterium | reverse complement strand
GAGTGTGATCCCAATCGGCCGGGATGGTCACGTCGTAGCTGATGGTGACGGATGCACCCGGCGCCAACGGCCCGTCGACAACCCACGAGAGCGTGCCGTCGGTCAGGTCCGCGTCGACCGGCTCGGCGCCGACGGCGGTGGTCGTGTCGAGGAAGTCGAGGAGCCGGTCATCGATGGCGTCGGTGACAACCAGGTCGTGGGCCGCGCTGATCGAGGTTCCCGTGCCATTGCGTATCACCAGCGTGTAGCTGAGGGTCTCACCGGGAACCGCTCGACGGAAGTCGGTATCGCCGCCCTGACCATCGACGGTCTTGTCGATCGAGAGCTCAGGTTCGATGACGGTGACGGTCGCCGTGACCGAATCCGAGGTGTGATCGAAGACCGATGTCCATGGGTATCCGCCCAGCACGCCAGCGACACGATCGACGGCGTTGTGACGCACGTAGGCAGCGTTGGGGACGACGTCGCCGGCCGACACGCTGTGGTGGTTTCGGACGTGGGTCCGGTACGTGATGGTGACGACTCGGTCCTCGCTCGCCGGGCTGGCGGCATCGCCAACGAAGAAGGCGACGTCATGGCCACCGTCGAGCACGGACACCGCGGAGAGATCCGGTTCACACGCTTGGGCCCCAGACGTGCATGACACGTTCAGCAGCGTCTCGAAGTCGAGGCCGAGCGGCAGATCGTCCATCACGACGATGTCGTGCGCGATGGTGTCGGCCGGAACGGTCACGGCGATCGTGTGATCGACGGTGTCGCCCACCGTCGCCTCCGTCACCGATGGGGTCTTCGTCAGCGTGATCGACGGCGCAAACATGCCGTGCACGGTGTCCACCCGGTACCCGGATCCAAGGCCACCGTTCCCGGAGTACGGCGTGCGTTCGCCGTCGCCGTCGCCGGGAATCGACGTCGCCGTCGCTGTCGCTGCGTTGGCGACGACCGTCGACGCGACCAACGGGTCTGCGACCTGCGCGTCGTAGTCGAGCGACACGGATCCACCCCGAGCGATCGAGTCGATCAGCCAGGTGATCGTCTGATTCGCTTCGTTGTAGACCCCAGCGTCGGGCCCGACGAGATCCCCGGTTTGGGCCGGGGCGCCACCGACCGCGAGCACGGTCAGTTCAGCCGGCACGGTGTCCATGACGACCACGTCGTAGGCCGCCGACACCCGGCTCACGGCCGGGTTCGCAACGGTGACGGTGTAGTTCACGACCTGGGCCGGATCGAGCACACCATCGGCGTCGTCGGAGGCCTTGGAGATCGCCAGGTTGGGCTCGACGATTCGAGTGTTGACTGCGTCGCTGCGGCTCTTGCTGCGTCCGAGGTGGTCGTCCCATTCGAGCTTCACCGTGTTGCGGACATTGCGGCCTCGCGTGTTGCTGCCGACGTCGGTCACGGTCGCGCCGAAATCAACCTCGACTAGCTGATCGGCGCCGGTCGGCACTGTGTGGTCGTCACCGAAGATCACCCGGATGCGGTTGTCCGCGGTGGTGACGACCCAGTCCGCGGGCAGTGCACCACCGTCAAGGGTGACGTCCACCGAGGCGGCGTCGAGGCTGAGGCGAGTCCCGAGTTCGTCAGAGATCACTGCGGGGCCGTAGTAAGTCGTGCCAGCGGGGAGGGTCACGCTGATCGAGTAGTCGATGGCTTCCCCGATCGTGGCCTCGCTCGAGCCGTTGCCGTTCTCGATGATTGCCGTCGTGCGGGTCTTGTCGAGCGTCGGCCAGGGGGTCGTGATCGAGGACGGATCGTCGGCAGCGTCGGTGTTGGGGGTCAGTGCTGGGTCGATGTTGGCGGCCGGCACGTACTCGAACGCCACGCCGGTGTTGGTCTCTCCGTAGTAGGTGCGAACGCCCGCTACCGACGGGAGGCTGACTCCTGCCGTGATGCCTGCGGGAACGGCGATGTCGTACAGCAAGTCGTGCGTTGCGCCGGCGGCGAGGTCGAGATTGGGCGGCGCGGTCCAGTCGATCCAACCATCGTCGGTCGAACAAAAGCCACCGTCGGAGATCGCCGAGACATCGCTGCAGGAGATCCCGTCGGGCAGGTGACTCCGCACCGACACGTCATGCGCGGGAGCGGTACCGGCCGTGTTGTCGACCCGGACCATCATGGTGACGACGTCGCCACCCTTGACGGCGACCTGGTCCGCTGGTGCGTTGGCAACGTCGCTGCCGTTGACGTCGGCGACGCCGAACTCGAGGTCGATGGTCGCTTCCGCCCAACTCGCGTTGGCGTCGTCACGGTGCTGGAACACCGTCCCTGCCGTGTTGGAGTGACGGACCTTCAGGAGGTTGGCGGTGATGTCGGCCGGTTCGGCTGCTTCCGGGTCGACGATGCGGGTCTGCACGACGAGGTCGACGTGTTGGCCACCTGCATCGACGTCGCCGAGATCCCACTCGAGGAGCGAGCCGGTCTCGGCGACATCGATGGGTCCGCCTACCGTGTCCTGCGTCGTCGGGGAATGACCTTCGTAGACGAAGCCGGCCGGCAGGTGGTCACGGACGAGCACGCGGCGGGTGTCGAGCTCGGCCGGAAAGTCGACGGTGATACGCCAGCAGACGCGATCCCCGGGGCGGAAGGGCCCGGCGAGATTGCTGTCGAAGGCAAGGCCGGTCCCATCCCCGCAGCTGCCGTCGGCGGCGTCCGGCGCGGCAACCGACTTTGCGATGGCGATGCCGGCGGCGCGCTGACCCGCTCCGGACGCATCGACGATGGCCAGGTTGGTCGTCGCTCCATCGCTGTCGGTGATGACGTCAGCGGTTGTCGCAAGTGCGGTGGTCGAGCTCCAGGCATCCTTTGTCATGACGGGGAGACCACTCGCGCGGTACGCCGAGCGGGCGACGGTGTCGTAGGCCAGAGACGTGATGCGGTTCGGCGCGTCGAAGCCGGCAACGGTCCATCGCAACGTGATTGTGCCGTCGGCGTTGGTCTGTGGGAACCCCTGGTCGAAGGAATGGGTCGAACCGGTCACATCAAGCCCATCGGGGACGGTTTCGGTGACGACGATCGGACCGGTTGCGGTGGCGTATTCGCTGGATTCGATCAGCAGGGTCCAGGTCGCGTTCCCCCCTTGGTTGATCGCGCCCGTGGACACCGACGTATGCACCGAGACGTCCTCCGCAACGACGAGTTCGGTACCTTCGGCCGCGGCTGGATCGACATCGTTGTAGTCGCCGGTCGCTCGGGCGTGGCTGATCAGGCTCTGCTCGTCGAACGTCAACGGACCACCATTGTCATCAAGGCGGGCGATTGCGTTGATGTCAGAGACGGCAAGGTTCGATCGCATTGAGGCGGCGGCGACGTAGGAGAAGCGAATCGACTCGCCCTCGGCAAGATCAGCCGAGCCGAATTCGGCCGCCAGGGTCGATTCATCCCACACGACTTTGGTGTGGACACCGTCCGTGAGGGGGCCGTCGCCGTCGGGGTCGACGCTGAGTGTCTCAACCGACGACGGCTCGAGACACGGGTCGGTCAGTGACGGCGCGATGACGTCGAGCCGCGGCGCGCCCGGGTATTCGACGAGGCCTTCTCCGCTGTTGTCGACGCCGCCGCATCCGAGAAAGTCGAGCCCCGCCGGCAGGTGGGTCTCGATCGCGAACCCAGTCGACGGGTTGACCAGATTGTTCTCGAGGGTGACGGTGAAGATGGTCTGATGGTCGTGGACGCCCCGCAGGAGCTCCGATTCTGCATTCGGCTCGCGAAGGCGAACGTCGAACGGCGAGAGCTGCGTGGTGGCGACATCGACACCGTGGCTGGTGATGTCACCCGTCGCATCGCCGGTCACCAGGTCGAAGTCCGGAATCGTGCGAGCGTCGTCATGGAGGTACGCGGCAGCGTCAAACCCGAGACTGTCGCCAACGTCGTAGATCGCGGTGTCGGGGCGGACGCGTAGCGAGAGCGACGAGCTCGCGCCGGCGAGCAGGTCAGACAGGTTCGTCCAGACCAACACCGTGCTGCCGTCGTCTTGGTGCCGCTGCACCGGTTCGGAAGCGGCCTCACCCGATACAGCACTCGACGCACCGACGTACGCCACGCCTGGAGGTAAGGCTGCGGTGAACGACAGGTTGTAGCCGTCGACGCCGCTTGGGTTCTCCGCGTGGAGTGTGAGGGCGATGTCTCGGCCGTACAGCGTGGTTGACGCGACGGCGAGGTCGAACCGCACCGACCCTGCATCGGGCAACGGCGCAGCCTGGTCTTCTGCGCTGATCGGGCTGGTCGTACCAAGCAGTCCGATCACGATCAACGCAACGAGGACGAACCGGGCAACCCGTCGAACGGGGATGGGGCGGATGAAGGTCAGCAAGAGCATGCTCCCAGACAGAGGGGGACGCGGCGCGGGTCGCCGCGTTTGGGCTCTCTGACTCTCGGCTCTGCAGTTCTGGTGCCGCCGAACGTCTCCTCAAGCTCTCGTCAAGAGTCCCGGCTCCCAGGAGATCAGGTCGAGCGGAGTACGGTTGCGAGATGACTGCCTTTGCCTACTCGGACCTGCTGCCCACCGGTCCCGACACCACCGAGTACCGCCTGATCACCACCGAGGGGGTGTCGACCTTCGAGGCCGAAGGACAGACGTTTCTGAAGATCGACCCGGACGCAATCCGCACACTCACGAAAGAGGCGATGCACGACATCGCCCACTACCTGCGGACCGATCATCTCGAGCAGTTGGCATCGATCCTCGCCGATCCGGAAGCCTCTCCGAACGACACGTTCGTGGCCACCGAGCTGCTTCGCAACGCGAACATCGCCGCGGCGGGCGTGCTTCCGATGTGTCAAGACACCGGCACGGCGATCGTGATGGGCAAGAAGGGCGAGCGGGTCGTCACCTTCGCCGACGACGCCGAAGCGATCAGCCGGGGCGTGCACGACACCTACACCGAGACCAACCTGCGCTACTCCCAACTCGCGCCGCTGTCGATGTTCGAGGAGAAGAACACGGGCAACAACCTGCCCGCCCAGATCGAGCTCTACACCAAGCCCGGCGACAGCTACGAGTTCCTCTTCATGGCCAAGGGCGGCGGGTCGGCCAACAAGTCGTTTCTGTTCCAGAAGACCAAGGCCTTGCTCAACGAGACGTCGATGGTCGACTTCCTCGACGAGTCGCTGCGCTCGATCGGCACCTCGGCCTGCCCGCCCTACCACCTGGCGTTGGTCGTCGGCGGCACGTCGGCGGAGTACGCCCTCAAGACTGCCAAATACGCCTCGGCGCACTATCTCGACCACCTTCCGACCTCAGGCGATGCGGCGACCGGCCACGGCTACCGCGACATCGAGTGGGAGCAGAAGATTCTCGAGCAGACCCAGGAGTTCGGCATCGGCGCCCAGTTCGGTGGCAAGTACTTCTGCCACGACATCCGGGTGATCCGCCTCCCCCGCCACGGCGCCTCCAATCCGGTCGCCCTGGCGGTCAGCTGCTCGGCCGACCGCCAGGCCCGAGCCAAGATCACCGCCGAGGGCGTCTTCCTCGAACAGCTCGAAACCGACCCGGCCCGCTTCCTGCCCGAGGAGGCTGACGATCAGTTGAGCGATGAAGTCATCGAGGTCGATCTCAACCAACCGATGGACGCGATCCGCAACCAGCTGACCCAGTATCCGGTCAAGACTCGCCTGTCGCTGACCGGCACGCTCGTGGTCGGCCGCGACATCGCCCACGCCAAGATCAAGGAACGCCTCGATGCGGGTGAACCGATGCCGGAGTACCTGCGCAATCACGCGATCTACTACGCGGGCCCGGCCAAGACACCCGAGGGCTATGCGTCGGGTTCCTTCGGGCCGACGACGGCCGGCCGTATGGATTCCTACGTCGAACAGTTCCAGGCCGCGGGCGGCTCGTTCGTCATGTTGGCCAAAGGCAACCGGTCAACGCAGGTCACCGAGGCATGCGCCACCCACGGGGGCTTCTACCTCGGCTCGATCGGTGGCCCGGCCGCGCGTCTGGCGAAGGACTCGATCCGTAACGTCGAGGTGCTGGAGTTCCCCGAACTCGGCATGGAAGCGGTGTGGAAGATCGAGGTCGAGGACTTCCCGGCCTTCATCGTGGTCGACGACAAGGGCAACGACTTCTACGCCGAAGTCACGACACCGGTGAAGCTACGCCAGTAGCGGAACCCGCAAGTCAGGGGTGGATGATCAGGCCGACCCGCACACCACCTGTGGTCGATTCGACGGCGAGGGCGCCCGCCCAGCAGTCGATCGGTCAGGCCTCGCCTTGGTCGGGGCGCGCCGAGGCGCGAAACGCACCAGGGGTCACTCCGGCGATGCGCTTGAACCAGCGACCGAATTGGCTGGGGTCGGAGAACCCGAGTGCCGCAGCGACGGACGCGCCGGACGCGCCAGCGGTGAGCCGACGGCTCGCTTCTGCCGCGGTGTAGTTCTCGATGACCTCTCGGGGGGAGCGTCCGAGCCGGCTCGAGACCCGATCGGCGAGGTGCCCGGCGGAGATCCCGATCTCGGCCGCCACGGTTCGCACGGAGATCCGGCGCCCATGGGCTTGCTCGACTGCGGCGATGAAGGCATCGACCACGTCATCGGGGCGACTCGTCGCGGCCCGGGCGGGCGACCATTCACCGAGGAGCCGTACGAGGCTGCCGACCAGGTCGGCTGCTCGGACCGACCGCTCGGGCTGCTCCTCGAAGCGGCGTCGAGCCAACCGCAACATCGCGATCACATCGTCGAGGTCGGGTGCAGGGATGACCGTTGGTTGCTCGGCCAGCCGGGCCACGAGTCCGTCGCTGTCGATGACCCCGGGCTTCAGCCCGACGACCCAGAGGTCGAACGGCTCGCTGATCGTCCAGGTGTGGACTCGCCCGGGAGCGATGACGAACGCGGAAGGCCCGACGATCGAGTCGACGATCCCGTCGATCTCGAGTTCGGCTCTCCCCTGCACGAGACAAAGCTCCGCATGCGGGTGTCGATGTGGATCGGTGTGATGGGGTGGTTCATGTCCATCGGCCCACGAGACGTGACCGACGTAGAGCGGCAGGGGGTCAAACGCCTTTGTCTCGGGACCGATGGACATGCGTGGCTCACTTCAACGACGTCGAGGCGTAGCCACCAGCGATCGGGTAGCCGCCGACGAAGGCACCGTACACATCGCTGGCGTTGAAGTCGGCGTCGGTGGCGATCGCTTGGAAGGCATGGGCGGACTCGTAGACCGTCATCCCAACCGCCAAACTCCCGCCGTCAGCGGAGACCCACTGGTACTCCTCCACGAAACCCTCCATCGACGCAAGCTCCGCGAGGTAGGCGTCGCGCGCTGTCTCGTACGCGGCCGGATCGAAGTTCTCGTACGCCGAGAGGTCTCGCCACGCGACTTCGAGGACCTGGCCTGGTTCGGTTGCGATGGCTGAAATGTCGACCGGGGAGCCCGATTCCAGTGGCTGCAGGATGCCGAACACCTCGATCCCGAACGTCGGGAAGTACGCGCCGGCGAGAGCGGGATCGACGGTATCCGCGGCAGCACCGAACTGCGGCAACGACTCGCCCGACGTGAGACCGATGTAGACCGGCGGCTCGGGTTGGCTGAAGGTCGAGAACGACAGGAACGGCAGGAACTCGCGGTCGTGCACGATCCCGTCCTGCGCTTCGAGGTCAGCGACGTAGGCGTCGCGGGTCTCGATGAACGTATCCAGCTCGCCGGTGACGGAGCGAACGATGAGTGCGGCCACGGGCGGACCGAGGTCGGCGACCTCGGTCTCGGCTTCTGCATCCTCCGGGACAGGCTCATCCTCCGGTACGGGTTCGGGGTCAGCTGGCGCGGCGACACCGCTGCCGGTCGCGGAGTCGGTGGCGGCGGTGTCGTCGTCATCGTCGCCGCAGGCGGTGGCGATGAGGCTGAACGACAGCACCAGGATCAGAGAACGCATCAGTTTGCTCATGCAGCTCAGCGTGAGCCGAGCGCAGTCACATCACATGAGTACGACGTCGGTGAACCTGGACGGTTTGACGGTTCAGCGTTCAGCGCCACGAGCGGGCAAGGTGCCGGCGGCGATGAAAGGTGCCGGCGGCGATGATGTGGGAGTGTGGGCGGATGAAGATCCGAATCGGGTATGGCTTGGGGGCCGTGCCGTCGCTGTATCCAAAGGCCCGCAAAGACCTCGGTGGCTTGGGAGCGGTGGTCGATGATCTCGACCGGCTGGGCTTCGACAGTCTGTGGTTTCCCGAGCGGATCAACTCGCTGCAGCTCGACCCGATCGTGGCCATGGCCTACGTGGCCGGCCGGAGCGAACATTTGAAGTTTGGCCCGGCGGTGTCGGTGGTGCCGGGCCGCAACCCGATCCTGATGGCAAAGATGCTTGCCAGCCTCGACGTTGTGAGCGGTGGTCGTTGCCTTCCGGCGTTCGGCCTCGGCATTGCCAACACCGCCGAGCATCAGGCGTTCCAGGTCGATCGCAAGGATCGAGCGCCCTGGCTCAACGAGGCGATGCCGTTGATGCGGCGCCTGTGGGAAGAAGACGTCGTCGACCATGAGGGTGAACGGTTCTCGGTCAACGGCGCCCGAGTGCTGCCGAAACCGCTCCAGCAACCGCTCGAAGTCTGGCTCGGTGGACAGGCGCCGTCAGAGCTGCGGCGGACGGGCCGACTCGCGGACGGCTGGCTCGCCAGTTTCACAACACCGCGCCACGTCGCCGAGGGCATCGAAGCGATCGAGGCGGCCGCCGCCGACGCCGGCCGCACCTTCGATCGCGATCACTACGGCGTGCTCATCCCCTACATCCCACCCGGGCTCGACTTCCCGTCCGAAGCACTGGAGCGGGTCACCGCTCGGCGCCCCGATGCGGCGCCGGATGAGGTCGTGGCGACGTCGCACGAGGCCTTGCATGACATGGTCGACGCCTACATCGAGGTCGGAGCTACGAAGTTCGTGTGCTTTCCCTTCGCAGAACCCGAGGATTGGCACGCCGAACTCGAGAAGCTGGCCCCGATACTGGTCAAGCAGACCTGATCAACTCACCGGTCCGCATCGGTCGACGCAGCACGCTCGATCTCGTCGATGTGGCGATGGCAGAGCTGAACTGCCTCTGGGAGTGACAATGACGAGCCCCGCTCCACCGCAGCCTCGAAAGCCGAGGGCCCGAGTGCTTCTCGAAGAGCCAGGACAGCCGGTTCCAAGCCGATGATCTCTGCCGCGTTTGGATGCGACCGGGCAACGCCGTAGATGGTTGCGCCGGCCTCGTACGAACTGCGACGAGCGAAGAAGACAGTCAAGCTCGAGAAGGTGTACGCGAGGTTTGTGGTGTTCCCAGCCTGATGGAAGGCGTCGAGACTCGAGCTGAACAATCGCAAGGCCTGCTCGAGGTCACCGTGTTCAGCTTCGAGTCCCGCCAGCTCGCGTGCGATCGCCGCCTCATACAACGGCAGCCGGTGATCGACCGCGTAAGCGAAACCGACTCGAAGAAGGTCGAGCGCTTTGAGAGGGTCGGCGTCGGCGACCGCCAAGCCGCCACCGAGGTAGGCGAAGGCGATCCAGTAGGGGTTCTCGTGCGCGATCGCTGCTGCGAGTGATTCGTCGGCCAACTCGGCAGCCTCTGCGGATCGGCCCACGAGCGGTAAGCCGATGACGGTCCCGCCAAGTCCGGCCACTCGTGCGAGTTCGGCCCCACCGACGAGGTTTCGGCAGATCTCGAGATAGCGGTCGATTCGACCCGCATACCGGTGGGCTGCGGCCTCTCGGTAGGCCGCCCAGGCCGGGTCGAAGGTGGCGGCGTCGGCGGGATCAAATGCGGCGGCGGCTTGTGCGTACCGCACGGCATCCTCGGCTCGTCCGGTGTAGGTGCATCCGCTTGCCGCAGTGTAGAGACGGGCGAGTTGTGCAATACCAGCGGCTTCAGCCGCAGGGATCAGCTCCTCTGCCCACTTCACGGGCTCGAGGTGGTGGATGACGAATGCGATCATTGCCGCGTGGGAAGCGATGGACGCAGCGTCCTCGAGGTTGTCACGGTCGGCCGCCCACTGAAACCCGGCCCGGAGGTTGCCGAGCTCGCGCTCCACCCAGTCGGTCGCGTGTCGCATCCCCGGTCCTTCCCAAATCCCCCACTTGGCTTCGGCCTCCGCAGCGAAGTGACGGGCGTGACGGTCACGAACGGCCAACGCCATCCCCCCGCCCTCGAGACCGGCGAGTTGATCTTCGGTGAACTGACGGATCGTTTCGAGCATCCCGTAACGAACCCGCCCATCGACCCGGCTGACGGTCACCAATGACTTGCGCACCAGGGAATCAAGCAGGTCGAGGGTGGTGTACTCGCTGTACCTGCCGCATACGGCGACCGCCGCGTCGATGTCGAACCCGCCGGCGAACACACCGCACGAATTGAGCATGACCTGCTCGTCGGAGGTCAGCAAGTCGTAGGACCATTGAACGGCATGCCGCAGCGTCTGGTGACGCTCCGATCCTCGCCGCGATCCCGAGAGCAACTCGAATCGGTCGGTGAGCCGGTTGCGCACATCGGCCGGTGTCATCGACACCATGCGCGCCGCAGCCAGCTCGATCGCCAGGGCAATGCCGTCCAGCCGGCGGCAGATCTCGACCACCGCCTCGACGTCGTCCGGCGCATCGAGCGCGAATCCAGGATCGACAGCCTGAGCTCGATCGACGAAGAGTTCGACAGCCGCCGACGCCGCTGCATCGCGGGTGTCCAACGTTGGGACGGGCCAGAGATGTTCGCCTCGAGCCTGCGTACCCTCCCTCGATGTCGCCAGCACCGACACGGTGCTGGAACCACCGAGCACCGCTTCGATCAGATCGGCTGCTGCATCGAGCACGTGTTCGCAATTGTCGAGGATCAACAGAATCGCCCTGCCGGCGAGCGATTCGGCGATGCTCGCAGTGACCGATTTTCCAGGCTGGACCGTCACCCTCAGCGTTGTCGCCACCGCATCCGCAACGGACGCGGGATCGCCGATCGGTGCCAGCTCAACGAGCCAGACACCGTCCGCGAATTCCTCCATCAACGAGGCGCCGGCTCGAACCGCCAGGCGCGACTTCCCAACGCCCCCGACGCCGGTGAGCGTGACCAATCGGTGAGCGCGAACGAGTTCGGCGACCTGCTTGAGCTCGGTGTCTCGACCAACGAAGGACGATTCCTGCACGACGAGATTCCCCGGGACGGTGTCGAGCGTCCGCAAGGCCGGAAACGATGAGTGGAGGCCATCCCCCACGACCTGGAACAGCTGCTCGGGTCCCGACAGATCGCGGAGCTGATGTTCCCCCAGGTCGAGCAGATCGGCCTCGCCGGCGACCCCTGCGGTGGTCTGTGACACCAGAATCTGGCCACCGTGGCCGGCATCCATCACCCGAGCGGCTCGATTGAGCGCCGGCCCGAAATAGTCACCGTCGCGATGTTCAACCTCCCCGGTCGCGAGACCCATTCGGACCGGGAGGTCCAGGGCGATCTGGGCATCCTTCGCGGCACTGATGCCCGCCGCTGCCGAACCGAAGGCGGCGACCACGCCGTCACCCGTGTGTTTGAACAACCAGCCGGCGTGTTGCTCGATTGCTGACGCCAGCGTCTCGTCGTGGGCGCGAAGCGCGACCCTCATCGCGTCTGGGTCTTGCTCCCACCGCCGCGTCGAACCCTCGATGTCGGTGAACAGGAACGTGACTGTCCCCACCGGCCGATCCATGATCTCTCCCCGTCCCGGCCCGTCCTCAGCGACAGTCTGTCACCAATCGACGAGCCTCGTCTCGCCGCCGAGGCCGAGCGGGGCGACCTTACGCCTCGCCGTGTCGGGCGGCGCGTGCTGCGGCGACCACATCTGTGTAGTCGTACTCGTGGTCTCCGCCGGAGTGGCCAACCGGTTCGACGTCGGGCGCACCCAAGAGTTGCTGCACCGCCAGCAGCGCCGAGTCGAGTGCGCCGACGATCCATGTGTGATGAACGCTGAGGTGCTCCCCGGCGAAGTACACATTGCCTTCAGGCACCCGAGCGATGTTGAACAAGTTCTTGAACTGCCCGGGAAAGAACATGGCGTCGCCGGTCGACTCCTCCACCGTCCAATTGACCGTGAACGCTTCGATGAACTCCTCGCGTACATCGACCTGCCCTTCGTACACCGTCTGGAGGTCCCGGAGGGCGAAGTCGATCCGTTGATCCATCGGTTGTGGCAGCCAGGCGACGGCGTCGGTCATCCACGAGTAGAGCAGGAGCACCCCCTCGCCCTCGTCGCCGATGCCATACGACGGGTAGACGAACCACCGGCTGGGGAGATCCGTGATGCTCTGACCCCCATTCGAAGGTGCACCGACGCGCTCCCAGAACCGCGACGTAAAGCGCATGCCGATCTTGTACAGCGGCTCGAAATGCAGGGCCCTGATCGCATGATTCTTCGACGGCGTCCACTGCGGCGTCTCGATCATGCGGAGCGCCGCGGGCGGAAGGGCCATGATCACCCGATCGTGTTCGACCGACCGACCGTCGGCGAAGGAGATCGTCGACCCTCCGCTCTGGGTGCCGTCGATCGACACAACACGAGCGCCCATCGAAATGTTCTCGCTTCCGACCACCGACGCCAGCGCATTCGGTAGTCGGTCCATCCCATTCTTGATCGACTTCCAATGTGCCTGTGAGAAGTCCATGCTCTCGATGACGAGTTCGGTGAAGCTCGACTGGAACTGGTTCGTCTGCGAGGTCATGACTTCGACATAGTTGATCCGTTCCTCGGTCCATCCCAGCACCATGGCCAGGTAGGCGCGAAACGACAGGTCGTCGTACTTCACCAGTTCGGTGAAGCCCTTCTCGAAGTCGTCTTCGAGCAGATCGAGGAACGGCTTGATCGCCGAGTCGAGCAGGGCCTGGGCCGTCAGCCCCCCAGTGGCTGCAGCGGAGAACCCCAGCGCTTCGGGATGCTCGCCAGCGTAGGCAACCGACATTGGCTGACCGTCAGGGCCAAGCTCGCCGTTGACGTAGCAGAGGTTGCCGCTGTCGTCGTAGAGGATGTACGGGATCAGCTCGATTTGTTCCTCGGTCGGCACCTTGGTGTTGAGGTACCCGATCAGATCGAAGACCGGCTGCTGTTCGGGAATCTCGGGCAGGCGCATGGCCCCGGCCTCGAAGTACTGGTTTGGTTCTTCGTTGAATCGGTGGGTGTAGACCCGGCCGCCGAGGCGAGTCGGGTTCGCTTCATAGACGTGGACGTCAACACCCCTGAGCTGCAAGAGCAGGGCGGCGTAGAGGCCGGCCATGCCACCTCCGACGATGCCGACGGACAGACCCGCAGGGTCGGGGGCATTCTCGGGCGACGGTGCCACACCGTCGACCGCCGTGTGGGACGCAGCCCAGGCTTCATAGGCGCGCCGGACACTGGGTCGTCCTGGCGGCAAAGCGGCGGACATTTTCGATGGCATGTGGTCTCCTGTCTGGTCGGTTCTTGGGGTCAGTGCGAGGCCGCGACGATGGCGTCGTATTCGTGTTGAAGCCCGTAGCGAGCGACGAAGGCTCGTTTCAAGGGTTCGACCTCGGCCTTCAACGTCGCCTTGGTCTCGTGTGAAATCTCATTCACGCTGAGGCCGAGCTCGCCGCCGAGGCGTTCGATGGCGATCGAGCGCTGTTCCTTCGCAGTTTGGGCGAACTGTTCGCAGGCACCGCTGATCGAGGTGCGGAAGATCTCTCGGTCAGTCGGACTGAGCGAATCCCAGAAGTCTCGGTTGAGGATCTCGAGGTTGGTGAGGATCTGATGGCTGGTGAGGCTGACGTTGGTCGTCTCCTCGTACCACTGCATGTAGATGAGGTTGAACGAGGTGTTCGCTGCGGCGTCGATCGTGCCGGCTGCGAAGGCGTTCTTCACCTTGTGGTACTCGATGACGGTTGGGTCGGCACCGAACGCCTCGAAGACGTCGTGGGTGGTGCTCGATCCGTCATTGCGAACACGAAGACCATGGAAATCGTCGGGTTGGTCGATCTGGCGGTGATTCAGAATCATGTCTCGGAACCCGATGACCGAGTATCCGAGGGGCACCGCAGGGACGTTGTCGCGCTCGAAATAGCTCAGGATCGCATCCGACATCGGTGTACCGATGGTCCAGAAGCTGCGGAATTCATCAAAGGAGTCGTACAGGTACGGCAGGTACCCGAGGCCGAGCTGCGGAACATAGTCCTGAATCGCATGACCAGAGGTCATCGCCAATTCGCCATCGAGCACCTGCTTGGTGAGGACTTCGTCAGGGCTTGGTGGGGTCACCGTGACCACATAGCGTCCGTCGGTCTTGGTGGTGATCTCGGCCGCGAGTGCGTTGGCGATCTTTCGCCCGAAGTGGCCCTCGGGCCACAGCGACCCGTACTGGATGTTGGTCATGGACTTCCTTTCAACGAGCGTTCATGTGCGTGGTGTTCAGTGCTCGCTCATCAGCGAGCCCCACCCTTGGATCTGAGCGGCGATGCCACGGGTCCGCAGCGCGTACCACCAGAGGGCGGTGTTCACTGCGGCCGTGGGCACGCCGAGCCAGCCTTCTGCCTGAGCGGCGACTGCAGCGACTTTGAGGTCGGTACCGAGGGTCACGATGGCCTCGACTCCCGGCACGCAGACATCGCGAAGTGCGGATCGGAGTTCGCTGGCAGGAATCTCGCCGATCGACCGTGCCGAGGTGGCGCGGAGACCTTTCTGGGCCACGACGTCGACGCCGATCTCGCGAAAGAAGTCAACGACTTTGGCATCGGCCAGTTCGGGATAGGGCGTCACGACGCCGATCCGAGAGGCACCGAAGACGCCGAGCGCTGCCTGTGCTGCATCGACCGCCGTGTAGAGGTCGAGGCCGGTCTGTTGCTGAATCGCTTGCTTGATCGACTCGTTTCCCGCCAGCCCTCCCCACAGGACGCTGATCGAGATACCGAGGATCAAAGCGTCCGGCTCGACGGCCACGGCGTGGTCGGCTGCATCAGGTATGCGCTTCCGGACTCCCTCGACGAACTTTCGCAGATCGTCCGGGGTCGTCCACTTGACCTGATCGATGATGATGCGGGCGGTTGCAATCGTCGCCTCTGGCACTCGCATCGACCAGAGCTCGTCTTCGACGCTCAGATTCGTTGCGGGGGTGAGTACGCCGAATTTCGTTCCCCAGTTGCCGTTCGTCTTTCCCATGTCGGCGAACGTACGCACACTCTCTTTCGAGAATCCAGCGTTCGTGGCCGCTTTCACACCGTGTTGTCAGCCAGGTGACATTGGAGATGTGACAGGCAACACGAGATCGGCTATTTCAACAGCAGAAGTGCGTCGGGGGTCACATCGAACACACCGGCTGCCGCATCGAACCCACCGAGCCATTCGAGCGCCGCGCGGTACGACGAGCGGGTGTCGACGGCGAGCGGGATGTCGCCGTTCACCAACTCGTTGAGCTGGTAGTCGCCGTGCACGACCCCACCGGCGATCGATGGCCCGAACGCGAACTGGAGACCCCCGTTGCCGTGGTCGGTACCCCCCGAACCGTTCTCCGCCGCTCGACGTCCGAACTCGCTCGTCGTCAGCACCATCACCCGGTCGAGGTCATCGGACGCTGCGAGCTGAGCGAAGAAGTTCTCGAGTCCGTCGGCGATGTCGCGGAGGAGTGCGTCGTGGGTGTCGAGTTGGCCCGCGTGCGTGTCGAAGCCGCTGATACCAACGGTCAGCACCCGGGTGCCGATTCCCATCGAGATGATGCGGGCAGCCGTCGACAGCAGTTCGACGGCGGTTGTCCCTGCTCCCGGGATGGCGTTTTGATCGCCGAGGACATCGTCACCGCTGCTTGCCGATGCGAGGAGGGCCACGGCGTCGAGCGTTCCGGGTATCGCATTCTGCGCCGCCGCCAAGGTGGGCTCGGGAACGAGCGGGCTGGCGGTTGCGAGAAACGCATCGATCAGCGTGTCGGCATCGGTGCCGGGCTGGGTCAGGAGCTGAAATTCGGCCGGGTTGCGAATCGCCGTTGCCATCGTCGCAGAACCAGCGAGCGCAGGTGCGCCGCCTCCCAGTGCGATGGCCCGCAACGGGTCGTTCACGCCGTTGCGTTCGGAGTCGAGGGACGCATCAAGCCATCGGCCGAGCCACCCTGTCTGTGACGGCGCGCCTGCGACGCCTGACCACCAGCTGTCCATCGCCGTGAAGTGCGACCGGGACTGCTCCGGCATCGCGACGCCGGCGATGACGCTCATCGTTTCCGCCTGCCAGAACGGCAGCAGCCCCGACAACGCCGGGTGCAGACCCCACGCCGAGTCGCCGAGCGGCACGATCTCGGCCGCGCTGAGCGCCAGCTCGGGCCGAAGGTCGCGATAGATCCCTGAGTCGATCGGCACGAGCGTGTTGAGCGCATCGTTCCCGCCCGCCATCTCCAAGACCACAAGGACCCGATCGGTGACCGGCATTCGAGCCCCGGAGCGCGCGGCCGCTTCGGCAACGGTGGTTGTCGGGGCGACGGTTGTCGTCGTGGTGGGAGCGGCCGGCACGAGCGTCGGGCTGGTCGCGTCAACGCTGTCACGAACGAGCGCAGCCCAGGTCCCAGCCCCGACGACGGCAGTGCCAGCAGCTCCACCGAGGAAGGCACGGCGAGAAATCATGAAGGCCTCCTAGGCGATCAGCAGGTCGGGGGACGCAAGGGCAAGGGCGAGCGCACCCTCCCCCGGCCGAGTGGACACCGACGCCGGAAGCGAGCTGAGCGCATCGAGGGTCGGTTGGGAGAAGCCCTGTGGACGGAGGAGCAGATCGGCGAGCTGATCCCAGTCGCGACCTCGTGCCGCGGCGAGGGCGGGCGAGTCATCCGGGGTCGCTGATGCCACGGCGCTGGCAGCATTGAAGCGAGCTGCGGTGGCCGAAGACGCCAACCACGTGGAGGCGCCCGGGTAGCCACCCACGTTGGGAGGATTGGCCGGAAGCTGGCCGAGGTTGCGCAACTGGGCCAGCACGAATCGGGTTTCCAATGACGAACCGGTGGCCTTCACGATCTGGGTGAGCCACGGCAGCGGCGCCAGCACGGTGGGCGTCGCGGTTCCGCCGGCGCCGGCTTCGAGCGTCGCTCGGGTGAGCGTGGCGATGTCGAGTTCGGAGGCGGCGAAGCGGTCGGCCAAAGCGAAGATTGCCTGATTGTCGATGTCACCCAGGAAGTACCGGGCGAGTTTGGCTGCGATGTAGACCGGGCACGCCGGGCTGCTGGTCGCGGCGGCAACGACGGTGTCGACGTCGTGCACACCGTCGACCCCGAGCAGCGTCTGCGATGTGTCGTCGTGACGATTGGGGACGTACCGAACTTCCCAATCGGCGCGGGGCCGGACGGTCCACCCCGTGAGGGCGACGGCGGCGGCCTGCACATCGGCCTCGGTGAAGTTGTTGACGCCAACGGTGTACAGCTCCAGCAGTTCTCGCCCGTAGTTCTCGTTCGGCGCGGCGCCGGTACTGGTGGCGCCGTCGAGAAAGACGAGCATCGCGGCATCGGTCGTGATCTCTCGGATCAGCTCGGCGAAACCACCTCGACCGAGCGACCAGCACCGGTCGAGATGGGCGAGCATCGACGGCAGGTGACGGACGACCTGGAGCGATACGGCAAAGTGGTCGTGCCAGAACCATGCGAGCTGATGGTCGAGCGGCCGGTCGGTATCGACGAGGCGACCGATCCAGCGTTCGAACGCTTCGAGCGTCTGGGCTCGTGAGGCGTCGCGGTCGCTGCGATCGTACGTGAAGTCCCAGTCCGCCCACGCCGACGGTTCCTCGGCGACACCAGCACCAGACGGATCGACGAGCAACTCGATGACACCGTCGACCCCGAGCTCGACGAGGTCGTCGAGCTCACCGGGCCGAAGCCCCCACGTCGCCCGGCGGGCCAGAAAGGCGACCGATTCTCGGGTACTCGCAAATTCCATCACGCCGACAGCATCGGCAGCAGGTGTGATGAATGTGTGAGGAACCGCGAAACGGTTCGTCAGGAAGGTTCAGAGGCGTTCGAGCGCTTGACCCAAGTCGTCGAGCAGATCCTGGGTCGACTCGATGCCGACCGAGAGGCGCACGAGATCGGCAGGGACCTCGAGCTCGGAGCCGGCTGCCGACGCATGCGTCATCACACCTGGATGTTCGATCAGCGATTCGACGGCGCCGAGTGATTCCGCCAGCGAGAAGACCTGGGTCGTCGTGGTGAGCCGCATCGCCGCGTCGGCGCCGCCCGCCACCCGGAACGACACCATGCCGCCAAACTTCTTCATCTGCCGGGCAGCCGCGGCATGGCCGGGGTGATCGGGCAGACCCGGATAGAGCACATGGGTGACCTTGTCGTGACCGAGCAACAGCTCGACGACGGCTTCCGCGTTCTCGCAGTGTCGATCCATGCGCACGGCGAGGGTCTTGAGGCCCCGCAGCGTCAGGTAGTTGTCGAAGGGACTTCCCACCGCACCGATGGCGTTCTGGAGGTACCCGAGCCGGTCGGCGAGCTCGGTGTCGTTGGTGGCAAGAAAGCCACCGACCACGTCGGAGTGCCCGCCGGCGTACTTGGTCGTCGAATGCACGACGACATCGGCACCCTCGGCGAGCGGGTTCTGCAGGTACGACGTGGCGAACGTGTTGTCGACCACCAGCTTGGCGCCGCCGGCGTGGGCGACCTCGGCGATCTGGGCGATGTCGACGACGGTGAGGAGCGGGTTGGTCGGGGTCTCGACCCAGACGACCTTGGTCTCGGGCCGCATGGCCGCCCGAAGCTGATCGGGGTCGGTGAGGTCGGCGGCTGACCAGTCGATGCCCGACGGCGCCAGGACCGCCGAGATGAGGCGGAACGTGCCGCCATAGGCGTCGTTGCCGAGCACGATGTGATCGCCCGGCGACAGCGTGCGCAGGAGGGTGTCTTCAGCGGACATGCCCGACGCGAAAGCCAGACCATGGGCCGCGCCTTCCAGGGAGGCGAGGCACTCCTGCAGGGCCTGACGGGTCGGGTTGTTGGTTCGCGAGTACTCATAACCGCGGTGGACGCCCGGCTCTTCTTGCACGAACGTCGTGGCGAGCGAGATCGGCGTGACGACCGCACCGCTGGTGGGATCGTGTCGCTGACCGGCTCGAATGGCGCGGGTTTCGAAGCCGAACGCCTCCGCGTCGGCGAAGATGTCATCAGCCATGGTTCAGGCTCCTTGGGCGTTGGAGAGGAAGTTCAAGACGTCGCTCGATGAGATGACCGCACGGGGACGGCCACCGTCGAGCACGAGCATCGCCGAGCATGACTCGAGCATTTCGACTGCGAGCGCCACCGGCTGACCGGCACCGATGGTGCGCAACGGAGGAGCCATGACGTCTTCGACCGTCTTGTCGAGCACGGCGTCGGTTTCGAAGGCGAGCTCCATGAGCCGAAGCTCGCTGACCGACCCGGCGATCTCGGCGGCAGCGAGCGGCATGTCGCCCTTGCCGACCGGCAACTGCGAAACGCCGTGCTGGCGCATCATCGACACGGCTTCGCTCACCGATTGTTCCGGTTGCACGTACAACAGATCGGGCACCCCGCTGCTGCGGTTCTCGATGATGTCGGCGACGACGGGGCCATCGGCTCGCAAGAATCCGAAGCCCGCCATCCAGTCGTCGTTGAAGACCTTCGACAGATAGCCCCGGCCAGAGTCGGGCGTGAGCACGACGACGAGGTCGTCGGGCGAGCAGTCGTCTGCCACCTGCAGGGCAGCGGCGACGGCGGTGCCACACGATCCGCCGATGAGCAAGCCTTCTTCCTGGCTGACCCGACGGGCCATCGCAAACGAGTCGGCATCGCTGATCGGAATCACCCGGTCGATCAGGTCAGGGTGATAGGTCGTCGGCCAGAAGTCCTCGCCGACCCCTTCCACCAGGTACGGCCGCCCGGAACCACCCGAGTACACCGAACCCTCTGGGTCCGCGCAGATCACCTGGATTGCCGGGTTCTGTTCCTTCAGGTACCGGCTCACACCCGAGAGCGTGCCCCCGGTACCGCCGCCGGCGACGAAGTGGGTGACGCGACCGTCGGTCTGGCGCCAGATCTCGGGGCCGGTCGACTCGTAGTGCGCGATCGGATTGGTCGGGTTGAAGTACTGGTTGGGCCGGTAGGCGCCGGGGATTTCCTTCACCAGCCGCTCTGCCGTCGAGTAGTACGACTGAGGGTCGTCGGGGGCAACGGCGACCGGGCACACCACGACCTCGGCCCCATAGGCACGGAGCAGATCGACCTTCTCCGGCGCGACCTTGTCGGTCATGACGAACACGCACTTGTAGCCGCGCTGGGCTGCGACGATCGCAAGGCCGACGCCCGTGTTGCCTGAGGTCGGCTCGACGATGGTGCCGCCCGGCTTGAGCAGCCCTTCCCGCTCGGCGTGATCGATCATGCTCACCGCCGGGCGGTCCTTCGAGGAACCCCCGGGGTTCACCATCTCGGCTTTCACGACCACCGGACAGGGCTTGTCGGCCGCGACCTGCTTGAGGTTCACCAACGGGGTGTTCCCGATCATGTCGAGGACCGAGTCGAAGATCTCCATAGCTGCGTTGTCCCTTCCTGCCTTCACAGGTTCCCACGTGCTGGGGTGCAACCTGAACGTGATGTCGAGAATTCCCCCGACTAGTTTCTGACGGACCGTCAGATCTGCCTGGAGGACGTGTTGACCGCTCACCCTACGGATGCCTCGCCGGGGCTCCTCAGCAACATTCGCGTGATCGAATCGAGCCTGCTCGGCCCTGGCCATGTTGCGACGTTTTTCGCCGATCTCGGAGCCGATGTCATCAAGGTGGAGTCGCCCGCCGGCGACTACATCCGGCAGATGACGTGGCCGATCATCGACGGCGTCTCCCTCCTGCACCTGCACACCCACCGGGGCAAGAAGAGCATCACCCTCAACTTGAAGACCGACGAAGGGCGAGAGCTCTACAAGGAGCTGGTCGCAACGGCCGATGTCGTCGTCGAGGCCCAAAAGCCGGGCGCGCTCGCCAACTTCGGTCTCGGCTACGACGTGCTCAAGGAGGTCAACCCGAAGATCGTGTTCGCCACGCTTTCCGGGTATGGCTCCACCGGCCCGTACCGCGACATGCCGAGCCACGGCATTGCCTACGACACGTGGGCGGGCATCGTGCAGCCGGTCGTCGACGATGACGGATTCGCTCGCATTCCGCCGACCATGCCCAACGTGGGCATCAATGTCGGGCCGATGGTCGCGGCGATGGGCATCCTCGCCGGCATCATCAAGGCGCGAGAGACCGGCGAAGGGTGCGAGATGGAGTTCGCCCAGTCCGACGCCGCTGCCTACATGGACTGGTATCGCATCGAGACCGAACGGGCCTACCTCCGCCCCGAAGACGAGGTGACGGGCAACCCGGCCGACAACTACGAGCGTCGTCCCGCCGGGCTGGCTGGCATGTGGGAGGGCGTGCGCTACCAGATGTACGAAGCCAGCGACGGCCATGTGCTGTTCATGGCCAGCGAGCAGGCGTTCTGGAAGAACTTCTGCACCGGCGTCGACCGGATGGATCTGTTCGAGGCCTACCCGGGCGCGAAGTACGCCGACCACGCCAAAGGCAACGCGGCGTTGCAGCGCGAGCTGCAGGCGATCTTTCGAACCAAGACGTGCCAGGAGTGGCTGGCGTTCTCCGAGGAGTGGATCACCACGATCGCGCCGGTCAACACCACCAAGAACATCGGCGACGATCCGCACTTTCAGCACCGCATGGGGTTCTATCCGGCCGACGTGCTCGGCTGTGAGCAGATGCCGTTGCCGGCCTACGTCAACGGCGAGCTGCCGCCGTGCCCGACCAAGGCACCCGAGGTCGGCGAGAACACCGACCAGGTGATGGCCGAGACGCTCGGCAAGTCGGCCGACGACATCGCTGCCCTACGAGACGGCGGCGCCTTTGGCTGAGCGTCTAGGCCCGCACGAAGCCGGGATAGCCATCGGCAGCAACCTGATCGCAGTGGGACTTGTAGTCGGGGAAGCCGGGTAGTGGCATGAAGACCCGCGGCTTGCCTGGCACGTTCGCACCGAGATACCAGCTGCTGCATCCCTGAAAGAGCGTGAGTCCGGCGACAGCGTTCACCCACGCCACCCATTCGGCTTGGGCTTGTTCCGTGGCCTCGATGGTGGCCAGGCCATCGCGTTCGAGCGCAGCGATCGCGTCGCGGATGTACTCCACGTGTTGTTCGATCGATGCAACCATGTTGGTCAGCACCGACGGACTCCCCGGCCCGGTCACGGTGAACAGGTTGGGGAAGCCAGCGACTTGCAGCCCGAGCAACGTCGTAGGGCCTGCCGACCAGGCATTCCGAAGCGCGACGCCGTCGCGACCGACGATGTCGATCCGATCGAGCGATCCGGTCATCGCATCAAACCCGGTCGCGAACACGATGTCGTCGACGTCATGGGCCACGCCGTCGACGATGATGGCGCCTTCGGCGATGCGCTCGATCGGCGTAGCCGCCACATCGACCAGCGAGACGTTGGGGCGGTTGTAGGTCTGGAAGTAGTCGGTGTCGACGACGAGCCGCTTGCAACCGATGACGGTGTCGGGGCTCAGGAGCGCAGCGGTATCAGGGTCGTCGACCTGCTCAGCGATCTTGGCCCGAACATACGAGGCCGCGGCGTCGTTCGAGGCCGGGTTGAGGAGAAGGTCGTTGAACGCAGCCAGAAAGAAGAGCCCGCCGATTTCCCACCGGGCATCGAACTCAGCCGTTCGTTCCTCCTCACTGACCTCCATCGCGCTCTTGTCGATGCGCGGAATGTGGCCGCCGAAGGCAGGGCTGGCATCGCGGGCTTTCGCCCGCCAGCTCACATAGTCGGCCTTGATGGCCGCGACCTCGTCAGGGTCCAGCGGCGAGTTGTAGGCCGGCACGGCGTACGACGGGGTCCGTTGGAACACGGTCACATGGGCGGCCTGCTCGGCGATGAACGGCAGCGACTGCACGCCAGAGCTACCGGTACCGACGAGCGCAACTCGGCGGCCGGTGAAGTCGACGCCCGCATGCGGCCACTGGCCGGTGTGAAACATCCGGCCGGCGAAGTCGTCACGCCCGGCGATCGCAGGAAGGTTGGCCGACGACAAACAGCCGGTGGCCATCACGACAAAGCGGGCCGTCCGGTCGACACCGTCTGACGCCGCAACGCTCCATCGCTCGCTCGACGCATCGAATCGGCACGACTCGACCCGGGTCTGCAAGGTGATGTCGGAACGCAGCTCGAACCGGTCGGCCACGTGGTTGAGATACGACAGGATCTCGGGCTGGGTGGCGTACTTCTCGGTCCACTCCCACTCCTGCTGCAACGCGTCGTTCCAGCCATAGGAGTACTCCATGCTCGGCGTGTCGCAGCGAGCTCCGGGGTAACGGTTCCAGTACCACGTGCCACCGACTCCGTCGCCGGCCTCGATGACTTCGGCCGACAAGCCAAGGCCGCGGGCCTCGTGCAACATGTAGAGCCCGGCGAACCCGGCCCCGACGATCACCATGTCGAGCTCACGTGTCATGGCCACAGACTCGCGGTTGGCGGGAACGACCGCCAACTGCGATGGTGTCGGCCATGACTCTCGACGAACGCCTTGGCACCACCGGTGTCTGGTTCTTCACCGACATGCTCGACCACGGACGCTCTCGCGAGGTCGCCGCCCGTATCGAAGCCCTCGGCTACAGCGCGCTCTGGATCCCCGACACCATCGGCCGCGACCCATTCGTGAATGCAACCCTGCTGTTGGAGTCGACCACCGACCTGATCGTCGCCACCGGCATCGCCAACATCCACATGCGCCACCCCGGCATGATGAAGCAGGGCGCAACGTCGCTCGCCGAGCTCTCCGGCGGCCGATTCGTGCTGGGCCTTGGCGTCTCTCATGCCCCGCTGGTCGAAGGTCTGCGCAAGCTCGAGTACGACAAGCCGCTCACGACGATGCGGACCTACCTCGACGGGATGGATGCGTCGCCCTACATGGCGGTGCCGCCCGCCGAAGAACCACCCGTCGTGCTCGCCGCGCTCGGCCCCAAGATGCTCGAACTCGCAGCCGAGCGGACCCACGGCGCCCACCCCTACTGGACGACGCCGGAACACACCGCCCACGCCCGCGAGATCATGGGGCCGGAGGCGTGGCTGTGCGTCGAACAAAAGTGCGTGCTCACCACCGACGCGGCGCTCGCTCACGAAACCACCAACCAGCAGCTCGGCATCTACGCCGACCTCCCGAACTATCGCAACAATTGGAAGCGGCTCGGGTTCACCGAGGATGAAATCGAGCGTCGAGACCCCCGCTTTCTCGATGCGGTCATGGCGTGGGGCGACGAATCCGCGATCGCATCCCGGGTTCAGGCCCACTATGACGCCGGTGCCAGTCATGTCTGTATCCAGCCCATCGATCCGGAGAATCGGGCCGAGCCCGACTGGACCCTGCTCGAAGCCCTCTCCCCCACTGCGTAGCGAGACGACCCCATGAGTCCTGAACCAACCGGCATCAACGCCGCCAACGTCACCGCCTGGATGGCCGACCGCATCGCTGAGTTGACGCCACCGCTCGACTTCGAACTGATCACGGGGGGCGCATCGAACCTCACGTTCAAGGTCAGCGACACCTCAG
>JBCCYT010000052.1:0-24802 GCA_039188975.1 Actinomycetota bacterium | reverse complement strand
TCGGCTGCAAAGTCGCGGTGAGCGATGGTCGACATGCGAGCGAGGCTAGTCGGCGGCCGCGCCTGGCCCACCGCTGCCGCTGGTCTCGAGGCCGAGTGCTGCGGCCACCGCGTTTCTGTCGACCTTGCCCGTTCCGGTTCGCTGGAGTGTGTCGACACCGATGATCTGCGCGGGGACGGCATACGGTGGAAGTGACGCAGCAAGTTTTCGGGTCAGCGCGGTGCTGCCCTCCACCTCGACAGCACCGGCCGGCGTGACGACCGCAATGAGGTGATCGTCGCCGTCGACGGGCCGGTTGACCACCACGGCGCCTGCCTCGACACCGGGAAGTTCGAGCAGCGCGGCTTCGACCGCCTCGATCTCGATGCGGTGGCCACGCACCTTGACCTGGTTGTCGGCTCGACCGAGGAACACCAGGTCGCCATTGGCGTTTGAGCGGGCCAGGTCGCCCGTTCGATACCAGCGGGTGCCGGTCTCGTCCATGACGATCGACCGCTCGTCGAGATCGGGTCGGTTCCAGTAGCCGCGCATCATCGTCTCGCTGGCAATCCACACCTCCCCCGGCTCGCCCGACGCGACAGGGGTGCCGTCGTTCGCAATCAGCCGGAGTTGTGCTCCTGACCAGGCGCCGCCGATCGGGATGCTCTCGTCGCCCGTTGGGGGCGCATCGAGATTGAAGACCGTGCACTGGTTCACTTCCGCCGGGCCGTAGACGTTCGACACTCGAGCGTCGGGGAATGCCCGCATCGCTCGGGCCAGCGCCGTCGGCGAGAAGGCCTCGCCGCCGTAGAGAATCCATCGCAGGGCGGTGAGATCCTGCTGGTCGATCGCGCCACGCATGACCATCTGGTCCAGCACATACGGAACCGAGTACCAGATGGTCACGCGCTCTTGGGCGAGCAGCTTGGCGAGGCTGGCGGGGAAGCGCAGCACCCCATCCGGCACGATCAACGCAGCCGCACCGGCGAGCGGCGCGGCGTAGAGCTCGAACGTCGACTGGTCGAAGTGCAGCGGTGCGATGTTGGCGAGACGGTCCGTCGGTTCAACGGCGTACTCGGCGACGGCGAGGCGGGCGTAGGCCAAACCGCTGCGATGGGTGTGGGCCATGCCTTTGGGCCGACCCGTCGAACCCGAGGTGTACATGAGATAGGCGAGATCATCGGGCTCGACCGGAACCCGATCCGCAGGTTGTGCGGCATCGATGGCGCGGCGACCGCGGGTGACCACGCCATCGAACGGGTCGGTATCCGTCAGTGGCGTCACGATGGCGCGGATGGCCGAGCCGTCGACGATCGTCGAGATGTTCCGGGCCGGGGCTGCGGTGACTAACGCGCTGGCACCGGCGTCGGTCACCACAGCGTTGGTCGCGGCGGGTGGGGCGAGCGCATCGAGCGGCACGATCACGGCGCCTGCTCGAAGGACGCCATGGGCGGCGGCGAACGATGTGACGGACTTCGGCAGGTGCACACCGACCCGGTCGCCCGGCGCCACACCGAGTTCGCGCAGCACGGTAGCGATACGCCCGATCAGATCGCCGTACTCGTTCCAGGTGAGCCGGCTCTGGCCATCGGTGACCGCGAGTTCGTCGCCCCGCGAGGCGGTCCGGTGCTGATCGACGAGCTGGTTGAGGGTGGTGATCTCTGACATTGCGGTCCGGCTGGCTACGATCGCCGGCACCGTGTCTATCGCCTTCGATCTCACGTCCATGTTCCTCGAAGGCGGCGGTGCCGCCGGACGCAGTACGGAGCGAACCGGCGTTGCGGATGCAACCAATCCCTGCAAAGGAGCCGACGATGGCTGATACCGACGCCGACCTCGTGGCGCTCGCTCAGGCGATGATCGACCTCGATCACCCGGTGAAGCGGGAGACGGCGGCGTGGGCGGCACAGGAGCTCGGCTCCGCTGATCTCGTCGCACGCGATCGGGAGTCGACGTTCTCGCTCGACGATTGGCGCACGTGCGCAGAACGAGGGATTCCTCGACTCATGGTTCCGGAAGCTCGTGGCGGGCTCGGAGCCGACCTCGCGACGTCGCTGCTCACGCTCGAAGGCTTCGGCTACGGCTGCGCCGACAATGGTCTGCCGTACGCACTGGCGAGCCAGATGGTCACCACCCAGGTTGCGCTCGTGCGGTTCGGCACCGACGAGCAGTGCGAACGCTGGCTTCCCGGACTCCTGGATGGCACCCGTTTTGCGTCGTTCGCGATGACCGAACCCGACTCGGGGTCGGACGCCTTTGCGTTGAAGGCCCGAGCGGAACGCCAAGCCGATGGGACCTATGTACTGAACGGGCACAAGGCGTACGTGACGTTCGGGCCGCTCACCGACCTGTGTGTCGTGTTCGCGTCGACTCGCCCCGACGCCGGCAGCTGGGGGGTGTCGGCCTTCCTGGTGCCGATGGACACGCCAGGGGTCGTCCGTGAGCAGGTCCACGAGAAGATGGGCATGCGCACGATCCCGTTCGGTGACATCGAGTTCCACGATGTCGTGCTGCCTCCCGAGTCGTTGCTCGGCCGGGAGGGAGCCGGTGCAAGCATGTTTGGTGCGGTGCTCGACGTCGAGCGGGCGTACATCTTCGCCCCGCGGATCGGCGCGATGGAACGTCAGCTCGACGAGGCCATCGCGTATGCGAAGGACCGTGAGCAGGGCGGCCAGCGGATTGTTCAATACCAGGCGGTCTCACATCGGCTCGTCGCCATGAAGGAGCGCCACGAGCAGAGTCGCCTGATGCTCTACCGTGCGGCGATGGCCGAGGTCAGTGGTCGTGGGTTCGGTCTGGCCGCGTCGCTGGCCAAAATCGGTGCCGCGGACGCCGGGATCGCCTCGTCGCTCGATGCGACAATGATCCATGGCGCCCGCGGCTACCTGTCCGAGTTTGGCGTGGAGCGTCAGCTCCGTGATGCGGTTGGCGGGTTGGTGTATTCCGGCTCGTCAGACGTGCTGCGGAACGTCGTCGCTCGCCACATCGGCGCTAGTTGACGGCGGCGTGCCGACCTCTAGGAGCGAACCGGTCGCTTCTTCTCGCTTGTACGCGGCACCGGCGATGACGGTGAAGATCACGGCGCCGAAGAACGATCGCGGCCAGTCGACGAGAACGTCGATGGTGTCGTTGATGCCGGCGTCGAACTCAAAGACTCGTTCGAAGACCCAGACGAGGCTGACGACGGCAAGGGCAACCGAGAAGAAGTGCAGGAGCATCGTGTAGTAGCGGGTCCGCCGGAGCAGAAACAGACCCGGGAAGACGATGGCGATGATGATGAGCTGGCCGATCTCGATACCGACGTTTCGGCCCAGCAGCGACACGAGCTGACTGCGGCGACCGATGTCGAGGTCGGAGACCAGGCCGGCGAACCCCATGCCGTGGAAGAGGCCGAACGCAAACGCGAGGGCCCATTCCCGATGGCCAAGCACCGGTCGGAGGTTGTGCAGTGCCGCTGCGCCGATCGAGACAGCGATGAGCGTTTCGGTGAACTTCGACGGCGGCAGCGGGATGAGGTCGAGCCCCGCGAGCGTGAACGTGATCGAGTGCGCAATCGTGAACATCGTCGCGACGATGACAACTCGGCCAAACGAGTAGGTGAAGCTCGGCGACGGTTTCCAGGTCAGGTTCTGCAGAACGAGGACCGACGTCAACAACAGCACGAGAATGAAGAAGATGTGGTCGGGACCGGTCTTGATGTGATCGAGGCCAAGCTCCACGCTCGACGTGAAGTTCCGCCACTGGTTCGGGCTGCCGAGATCGATCTCGCCGCCGGGCCGGTCGGCGTTGACCACCAGGAGTTCGTTGGATTCTTCGTTGACAACCTCACGCTTCCAGTCGTTGGCGACAAGCACGATGTTGCTGCGGTCGGCGAACTCTTCAAGGAACGGGGTGAATTCGGTTTCGAGGAGCTGCGGGACGGTTGGGAGCGGCAGATCGACGGTGAACGGGAAGATGGCGTGTCCGACGCCGTCGACGCCCACGCCGGCTTCGGCCAGCAGCGAAAGTCCATCGAAGGTCAGCTCCCACTCCTCACCTTGGGCCCCGATGCGGGTCTTTGCCTTGGCGTACTCCTGGATCGGGGTGAGGTTCTCTGTGAGTTCCGCTCGGATCTCCTCGACGGTGCCTTCGAGACTGAGTCCGAAGACGTTGCGGAGATCGCCATAGGGCATTTCGACCCGGCCGCTCAGGGAGGTCTTGCCAATGTCGAGGTAGAGGTATGACTCATCGCTGCGATGGGCGCTGGCCGGGGACGCAAGCGAAACGAGAAGTGCGCATGCGGTGACGCTGAGGACGAGGACACGGGCGATGCGCTTCACGAGGACTCCAAGGCGTTGGACAGGGATGAGCAACCGAACGCTAGCGAGGCGCGAGGGGCTACATGATCACGCACGCGTGAAATCTCGATCAACGCCGTCGTTGCGGCCTATGGCTTGCCCTTCTTCGCCTTCTTTGGCTTCTTCTCCGCGGCCTTCTCTGGCTCTGGTGCGGTCACCGCCGTTCCTGGAGCGTTGCCGGGGTCAGAGCCGAGCAAGGCGGCGTCGATGGCCGCGCGTGCGGTGATCATCTCTCCGACCGCGGCCGAGCTGGGCGGGACCGGAGCAACCCCGTCGCCGCCAAACCGCATCGGAGGAGGAGGGGGCTCGACGGCGTAGGTGGCGCCTGATGCCTCGAAGAGTCGATCGATCTCGGCGATGTGAAGGTCGACGAGGTGCCAGAGGTCGGGCACGAGGTCACGATCGGCGATCAGCCCGAAGTCGAGCCGATCGTCGTAGCTGTGCACCGTGATGTTGAGTCCGATGTTGTCGGTAATCGTCGACACGGGAATGTAGGCGTCGAGCTTGGCGCCGGCGAAGTACAGCGGCTCGCGCGGGCCGGGGACGTTCGAAATGACGACGTTGACGGGCGTATTGACCCGGTCGGCGAGCTTCAATCGATGGACCATCCGCAACGCGGAGGTCGACACGATGGGCGAGGCGTAGTCGGCAACCTGACCGAGCGTCTCCGCCGGGACGAGATCGAAGGTGTTCTTCGCCGTTTGCATGGCGTCGCGGCAACGCTCGACCCGTTCGAGCGGATCCTCGACTTCGGTGGGAAGGTCGGCGACGATCGCGGAGACTCGATTCGTCCACGGGTCTTCTTCTGCGAAGGTCCGGATCGAGACCGGCACCATGGCCCGAAGGCTCGCGGCCGGTAGTGCGTCGTGGTCGAGGAGGTAGTGACGGAGCGCGCCCGTGCAGACAGCCATGACGATGTCGTTGATCGTGCCACCCGTGGCGTCTTTCAGAGCTTTGAGATTTGCGAGCGGCGCGCTGCGCATCGCGAAACGACGGTGGGGACCAACCGACTTGTTCCATGGCGTCGGCGGCGCGGGGGTGATGGGCACATTGATGCCCGAGCTCCCGCCCGAGGGCGGTTTTCCGACCGACGCAAGAGCCGATCGCACCTTTTGTGCGGCCCCGCTCACCGTGGAGACTCCCGCTGTCTCGGCCAGATCACGAACGACCTTCAAGCCGAAGCGGGTGCCACGGACTGGGTTCATTGCCAGGTTGCTGATCGCCTTGCCCAATACCTCGCTCTGGTCTGGCGGTTGTTCACCTTCCCAGGGCTGCTCGGTGAGGTGCCACTCACCGTCGGGGCCATCATCGGTGAACATCATCATGGCGATGACGCCGGCTGCGCCGTCGATCGTGGCGTGGTGCGTTTTCTGCAGCATCGCCCAGCGGCCATCGGCGAGCCCTTCGATGACGTACGCCTCCCACAGCGGACGGGAGCGGTCCATCTTGCGGCCGACGATCCTCGCGACTTGCTCGGCGAGTTGGTCAGCGGCGCCCGGTGGTGCGAGACCGATGTGACGGACGTGGAAGTCGAGGTCGAAGTCGGCGTCATCGATCCAGTACGGCCGGTCGAGCCCGAACGGCACCTCGACCAGCTTTCGGCGGAACGGTTCGAAGTTCCCGACGAGCGTGTTGAAGCGCTGGCGGACGACCTCGAGCGGGCGGAAATCTGGGCTCGGACGCTGATACACGCTCAGGCCGCTGACATGCCCGTAGGTGTTCGGTGTCTCCATCACCAAGAACCCGACGTCCATTCCCGTGAGCTGTTTCATCAGGTCCCCCATGTGATCGAGACGTCCGCAACGCTGCGAACACCGGTCTCCGATGCTCCACCAAGTTGAGCCAAAGGTCCAGGGCCGTTGGGCCAGACGACTCCCGACAGGCTCAGAAACGATCGGTACCGTCCGACGTGGAGAGAGATTTCATCCCCCGATTCTCACCTAACGGAGTCTCATGCGCCGCTTCCTGCTGAGTTTCAGCGCATTCATTTTCGTGTCGACGCTGACGGTCGTCGTTCCGTCGGGCCCGCCTGCCGCCGCGGCCGAACCGTCCGGGTTCGACCCAACCACACTCCAGCTGGAGCCACAGTTTGCCGAGTGGGGCGTCGTTGGTCGGGGTGACAGCAGCCACGCCGACGAGGACCACGGCGGCATTCGAGATTGGACCGGACCCCAGCCTGAGGTGTGGGATTTCGCGGAACATGGCGACCTCGTTTTCGTTGGCGGGGTCTTCACCGGCGTTCGTCGCAACGAGTTCTGGTACCCAGAGGACCCGATCCACGAGCAGCCCTTCGTGGCCGCGTTCGAACGAGACTCCGGGGACTGGATCTCGACCTGGCGCCCACAACTGAACGGGGTCGTGTACGACCTGTCGATCACCAACGACGGTGTGTTGTTGGTCGGCGGCGAATTCACCGAGGTCAACGGCGTCGCCCGGTCGGGTCTGGTCGGTCTGGACCCGTCCTCTGGTGCCATCGTCGACACGTTCCAAGCCTCTGTCAGTCGACTCGACCCGGCCGAGATCGCCTGGGTGAAGGAGATCGTGGTCGACGGCGATGACGTCTTCATCGGGGGTCAGTTCAGCCAGGTCAGCGATGCGAACGGCACCGCGAGTGTCCGCGCCGCTGCGAAGCTCGACGCCCGCACCGGCGAACGGGACCCCAGCTGGAACATTCGCCCAACCGGCGGGAGCGTGTGGGACCTCACGATCGATCATGATCGAGGTCTGGTTCACCTCGTCGGGTACTTCACCGCTCTTGACGCGTTGCCCGATACAGCGCGCTTCGGGACCGTACGGCTCGCCGACGGCTCCGCGGTTCCCAGCCTGCCGGCGCTCCCGACGAACCATGCGTGGAACAACGACACGGTCACCATCACCCGAGCGAATGATCAGACCTGGGTCGGGGGAGGCAACCACCTCTTGAACGTTCTGGATCCGGCAACCAACGACCCGCGCCACACCGCCTACTTCGGCGACACGGGCGACATCCAGGTGATCGAACGAATCGGCGATGTGGTAGCGCTTGGTCATCATGGCAATTACGGCGGCGGTTTGGTCTTTCACGACGCCGAGACGTTCGAGCGAATCCCGGTGAGCGTTGGGTTGTCGCGCCGGACCTACGGCGTTTGGGCCATTGCCCAGACGGCCGACGGGTGTCTCTGGGTCGGGGGCGATGCCAATCGAACCCGCCGGGGAGAATGGCTCGGCGGCATCGCCCGATTCTGTGAGGGCGACAATCCCGGAAACGACTTCGACAACGATGGGTTGACCGACACGGCCGACTCGGCATTGCGGCCACTGCCGGACGCCGAGCCGCTCTCGGTCGACACGTGGCCGTTGGTCGCTGCGACGGCGGCGGCGAGTGGAAACGATCTGCAGTGGTTGGGAAACGACCGAGCCTGGCAGGCATTCGCGAACTCCGACCGCTTCTCGAGCTACGGCCTCGCTCCCGGCTCAGCGTTTCGCTTGAGCTTCCAGGTGGGCGAGTCCCCGAGCTCTGAAGCCGTCATGATCGGCCTCGGTGCGGTCGAGGAAGGCGAGAGCCACACCGACATTGACCGGGCCCTCTACCTTCGCTCCGGCAACCTCTACGTCTATGAGGCGGGTCGAAATCAGGGGGCGATCGAGAGCTTCGTTCAGGGCGATGAACTCTCGATCGAGGTCGTGGGTGCGACGCTGCGCTACCAGCGGAACGGTCGAACCTTCTTGACGTCAACCGTGCCCCGTGACGTGGACTGGTACGTCGACACTGCGGCGTGGGGCGAGGCGCCCCAGTCGATGCTCGGCGTCACGTTGGTTGCCTTGGACGAGGATCGAGATGACCCCGATGGCGATGGGTACAGCAACGCCGAGGATCTGGATTCCGACGGCGACGGCATTGCGGATGTCGTCGAAATCGGTCTTGCCGACGCAGATGGCGACTTCCAGGTCGACGATCCCTCGCAACGCGAGAGCATCGATGTTGCTCCGGACACGGACGGTGACGGTGACCCGGATCACCTCGACCTCGACAGCGACAACGACGGCATCTTTGACATCGCCGCATCACCGGCGGCGGTCTTTGATTCCAACGGCGACGGCAGGATCAACCGAGAGGACGTCTTCGGCGGTCGCGATACGGATCGGGACGGTGTGGATGATCTTGTGGAGGCACCGGCCGACGGAGATGGAGACGGAATTCCTGACCGAGACGACTCGTCGACCACCGAAGGGCCTTCTCGCTCTCAGACTGGCGCCGCCCGCCAGGATGGCGATTGGGTGCAAGACGGCGTGGCGCTGGCTGCCCAGAATGCCGTCGATGGACAGCGTGACGGCCTGAACTGGGCGGCGAACGGTGACCTCGCAGTCACTGCTCAATCGCAAGAGCCTTGGTGGGACCTGGATCTCGGCCAGTCGTACGAGATTGACGGCATCAATGTCTGGCGGAGGCTCGATTGCTGCGCCGACCAACTCGATGGCGCCGTGGTCATGATTGGTTCAGTGCCGTTCGACGACGGCTCAGTGGCCGATGCTCAGGCCGATGCGGTCTGGGCGACGACGATCGACACGGCGTCGGCGGTCGAACAAATCCGTGTACCCGGGATCGTGGGACGCTACGTACGCATTCAACGGGCGGTCACAGATGTGGTCAGTCTCGTCGAGGTCGACGTGTTCGGCACCGAGACCGACCTTCCACCGTTTGGGACGCCTGCAGGCGTCGAGGTTGAACGCAATGGTCTTGACCAGGTGACGATCGGTTGGAGCCCTGTCGCCAATGCCAAGGGATACCTCGTTCATCGCGACTACACGTTCGTTGCGTGGCTGCCCCCAGGAACGACGGCCTATCTGGACGACGATGTCGTCGAGGGTCGCGAGTACCGCTACCAAGTGCGGGCCCAGGCACGTGACAATTCCTACTCAGAGCCGACCGCAGCCGAGATCGTGCGCATCGCCGCACCCGAGGATCTCCCACCGTTTGGTACGCCGGGTGGGGTGTCGGTTGTGAGCAACGGTGTTGATGACGTGACGCTTGGTTGGGACCGGGTTGCTGGCACCAAGGGGTATGTGATCCATCGGGATTTCCGGTTTGTGAAGTGGGTTGCCGCAGATGTGGGGGAGTGGGTCGACACCGACGTTGTTGTGGGCGAGACGTATCGATATCAGGTTCGGGCGCAGGCGCCGGACAACTCGTATTCGGTGCCGAGCCCGCTGCAGTCGGTCACGGTGTTCGATGATGACGGTCTGGCTCCGTTTGGGACTCCGGCAAACCCGGTGATCGCGACGAACGGTCTCGACGCCGTGTCGTTGTCGTGGGAGCCGGTTGCAGGTGCGAAGGGGTATGTGGTCCATCGCGATTACCAGTTTGTGAAGTGGGTGCCGTTCACTGAGTCGTCATGGTCTGACGACACGGTGGAGTTCGGTGAGACGTACCGATATCAGATCCGGGCTCAGGCTCCGGATAACAGCTACAGCGCGCCGACTGCGATCGAAGAGGTCCTGGTTGGCGAGGTCGAAGAGGACAGCGAAGCGCCGTCGACGCCGGATGGTGTGGTGGCGCAGCGGAGTGCTGATGGATCGTCGATCACGTTGGTGTGGGACGCTGCGAGCGACAATGTCGGTGTCACGAGCTATTTGATTCACGACAACTGGAGCTATGTGGCGTGGGTTGGGGCCGACACGACGACGTTCACGCATTCGGGCCTCGATCCCGACTCGGTGCACCGCTACCAGGTCCGAGCTCGTGACGCGGCGGACAATGTGTCGCCGCCATCGACGCTGACCCGCGTCGCCCCCAACTGATCACAGACTGACGAACCTTCGCCAAACCGTCTCAGGTTCGTTCGCTCGATGCCGAAGCTGCGAGTATGCGCGCTGGTTATGGACTCGCGGTCGCTTCGCTCTTTGCGGTGGCGGTGGGATGCACGTGGTGGGCGGATGATGTCCAGTTCGTGGCCCCCACGTTCCTCTTTTGGTTGGTGGTGATCGCCGCGTCGCTGTGTGTCCTGACGGCTGCGGGTGTCGGGGTCCTGGCTCATCGCCTCGACCAGGTGGAGCTCGCAGTGGTGGCTGTCTTCTTCCTCGGTGGATCGGCGCTTCCGCTCGTGCACGGCATCACGGTCCCGGGAGTGCTGTACGACGACAATCCCGCCACGATGACCGCCGTGTTCCTCGCAATCCCGGCGGGAGCGCTCGCGGCCCAGTTCGTCGCGTACGGCCCGGGTCGGTGGCGGGTCCGGTTGCTCTGCGCCAGTTCCCTGATCGTCTGGCTGGGTGCGCTGTTGCTGATGTACCCGGATGCCCGCATCTTTCCGGATCCAGGATCGGCGCTCGGTATCACTGCCGGGATGGCGACCTTTGTGATGACCGTCGCCTTCGGCTGGCGTCATGTGCGCCTGGCGGAGATCGCCGAGCGGCCTCAGCCGCTGGTCGTCGCCTTCGGCTACATCCTGCTCGGTGCATCGGCGTTGGTCTTTCTCGGTGCGTCGATGTGGTCGTCGTACTTCTGGCTGGCGCATGCCGTCGACATCACGGGTGTCTTCCTGGCGACGGTCGGCGCCATCGCCGTGTACCACCGGCAGGGATCGATGAGCGCCGTGATGAAACCCATCACGGCGCTTGCTCCCCGGCAGGCGTTCGAGATCGGGTTGAGTCCTGTCGTGCATCGCCTCGTGGCGAATCTGGAGCAAAAGGACAGGATCACCCGGGATCACGTGGTCCGGACCGGAGCCCTCGCGATCGATGTTGCGATGGAGCTGGGCCTGGCGCCCATCGAGGTTCGCCGGGCCGGTCTCGTCGCCTTGCTCCACGATGTCGGCAAACTCGAAATCCCCGACGAGGTACTGCAAAAGCCCGGGCGGCTGACCGACGACGAGTTCGAGATCATGAAGCGCCACACCGAGATCGGTGCGGAGATGGTGAGCGCGTCGGAGGCGACTGCCGACCTTGCGCTGGCGGTGCGAGCCCACCATGAACGAGTCGACGGACGCGGCTACCCGGACGGGCTGTCCGGTACGGAGATTCCGATGGTGGCCAGAATCGTGGCGGTGTGCGACAGCTACGACGCAATGGCCTACACCCGTCACTACCGCGAGGGGATGGACGCAGATCGGGTGCGATCGATCCTGTCCGAGCATGCGGGGGCGCAGTGGGACGAGTCCGTGGTCGATGCCCTTCTACGAGTGATCGAGAAGCGTACGGATCGTGCGATTTGGTCCCTGGATTCCGTCGGCCGAGACGATCCCGACTTGGATCCGGGCACGCACCCGATCGGGTGCGGCTGTGTGCCAGAGGTTGCCGGCCTCTAGTTGTTGCGGCCAGTTGGCGTCATGTGGTCGGTGCCACGTTCGAGCAACGCTCGGGTGACGTGCGATGCAAGCTGCGCCTGGGCCGGTCGGGAGAGTTCGAGTCGCTCGCTGATGCGGTCGGTTGCCGCTCGGGCGTGATGTTCGATCGCCGCACGGAACGTCGCCTCGGTGAGCGCCTCCGTTCCGAGATCGTTGAGAGCCCGGTCGAGTTCGTCCTCGACGATGGTCTGAATCGGATCGTCTGCCGTCGCGTTCGCGGGTTCGGGAGGTTCTGAGCCGATAGGTGGCTCGTCGTCTTGGGTTGGCACTGCCTTGATCGCCGTGGCTCCGGGCTCGATCTCCTCGAGCGTGGTGTCGACGGGTTGGCGGCCGCGGTGGAGGTAGCGGCGGGTCCGATTTCGCAACGACACCAAGATCACCTGAGCCAAAACCACTGCGGGAAGGATCAGCAGCAGCCACGGGATGTGGGTTGTTTCGGCCCGGAATGTCTCGTCGGCGTCTCCGGCGCGGATGGCGCCGCTGATGGCGTGGGTGCCGAAGGCAAACGCATCGAGTGAGAACGTGATTCGGTAGGTCGCGAGGCTCTCGGGTGGAATCGGTGGGAGCGGGGGCACGGGAATCGCGTTGCCGGGGGTGTCCTTGCCGACCCGAAGTTGTGTGATCGGGGCGTCGACCGGTTCGCCACCGTCGTTGCGAAGGGTCAATACCAAGGTCCGCTCGGCCGAAGCTCCGAGCCAGGAGGTCCACGGTCCGTCGCCGGTCACCCGTGCCTCGACGATCGAGATCGAGGGGCTGGTCGGCTGCGCGCTGGATGTGGTGATCATCGTTGCGGTGGTGCCCATGAGGGTGAGGACCAGCACCGCGATGATCTGGCTTCGACGTCTCACGGCGTTCCTCCTCGGCTGGCGAATCTAGCACGGGAGAACCACCGGCTGTCACCAAGAGTCACTTTATGGCCACTGGACGTGGGATTATCGGGTTGGTACGGTACAGCGCATGCCCGCTACGGGCGACCGACCGGTGGTGGAGACAGAGGAGGGCTGGTGCATGCTGGCTTCAGACGCGGGAATGAGCCCCACGGAGCGTGAGGTGTTGCACGATGCTGACGAGATGCGTGCCGCACTCGAGCGACTGCTCTCTGAGGCTGACGGCATTGTTGATCGCCTCGCCAACCGGCCCTCCGAGTTCGAGGCGCGGGCCCGTGAGCTCGATGAACTGGAGCAGCTTCGGTCCAGCCTGGTCGAGCGAACCGAAGCAGCCAACGAACGCTTCGGTGCCGCGCAGCGACTGATCGAACAGTCCCGGCGTCGACTTGGGCAGCTGGAGTCCGCTCAGGACCAGGTGCAGGATGCGATCGAGAGCGCGAACCGCCGCGCACTGTCCATCGTCGCCGACGCGGAAGCGAAGGCAGCGAGCGTGCAAGCGGCCGCCGAACGCGAAGCGATCGAACGTATCCGGCGCGCGGAGCGGGATGCGGCCGATCGTCTGCTGTTCGCAGAGACCGAAGCGCAGCGAATCGTCGCGGGTGCCGTCGCCGCGTTCGAGGACGCCGAGCGAACCGCCGCAAGTGCCGTTGCTGCCGTGCAAGAGCGGGTCGAAGAGGTGGTCGAGGAAGCCACCCGACGACGCCACGCGGGTATCGACCAACTTCATGCCCACGAGCGCGAGGTGGAGGAGCGGATCCGTGTCCTCTTGATCGACCGCGGTGCTGAACCCCTTCCACGCGCCGAGCCATCTCGATGGGGGCGGCGAGACGCTGAAGAGTCAGGTGAAACGGCGGTTGGCGATGATCCCCAGGTCGATGGGGTCGACGGTGAGCATGACCTCCGGACCCAGGTCGACGTCAGCGGTGTGCCGAAGGAGTTTGCCGTCGCCGACGAGTCCGTCATCGACCTGACCGACGTCTCCGATGCCATCAGCCAGGCCATCGACGAGTGGGTGAACCGGTCAGGTCAGGGCTGACGACAACCAGCGTGCTGCCCGCTTTACGTGAGATAACGCGGGGTTGAACACACAAAGAGTGATGGCTACGCTCGCAGGGTGTGCTCGTGAGCACGGGAGGTGGTGATAGTGGCGAAATGGTGGCGTTCTCTTGGCGTGTTGACGCTCGTGGCGACCGCGTTCGCCGTGACGTCAGGGCCGGCCTCTGCGAGTTCTGAACTCTGCGTGACCCTCGATCATCACTTTGCGTTCGACGGGTCCGATCCGGATTCCGTCACGGTGCCGTTCGGGCCGATCCTAGGCGAGGTCGATGCCGTCACCGTCACGGTCTTTGACCGCTCCCATCCAGGCGCAGAGACCCAGCCGGGTGAGCGGGTGACGATCTCGCTCGGCACGACCGCCGTTGGGACTACGCCGGACCTTCCCGATGGCGACCAAGCCGCCACCTACGTCCTGGCCGTCGGACGCTACCTCGAGACCGACTCGCTGTCGGTTGCCCATTCGCCGAGCGAAGTCGCCGACTCCATCACCGTCGTCTCCGTTTGTGTGACCTTCGCCGTTGCCCCCCCTTCGACGACGACCACGATCGCGCCGACCACCACGACAACGGTCCCGGTGACGACAACGACCGTTCCAGACGGCACGACGACCAGTGCGCCGCCCCCGACCAACCCGCCACCGACGACCACGGCGTCCCCGACGACCAGCGCACCACCCTCGAGCAGCGTTCCCCCGACGAATACGGTTCCCTCCGGTGGCTCCTTCTCGGCCACGTGCGCAGCGGTGGGCAGCGATGATCTCGCCTCCCTGGTCTGGACGGCCAGCGGCAACCTGCCGACCGAAACCGTCGCCGGCACCCCGATCACGCTGAGCGATCAGGAATGGTCGGTCTCGATCCCAGGATCGGTGCTGGAGAATGCGACCGATCTCGGTCTCATCGAGATCGGTGATTCCATCCCGGTCGTCATCGGCGGCACGATCAGTGCGTCGGGCACCGATGAGCCGACTCGTTCCGCCCACGACCTGGCAACGTCCGTTGTCGTCACGGCCAACACGGGCGGCGCAGTGCAACCAGCTCTCGCCCGAACCCCTGCGCCCGACATGGTGTTCACGCCAAACTCCGATGCGGTGGCGTTTCGGATGTCGACTGCCTCCGCTGCGCTCGATCTCGGTCTCGCCGAGCCGGTGCAGCTCACCTGCACCTTCGACGAGGCCCAGCCGCCATTTGTCGCCTCGCCGCCCGCGCAGGTGTCACCGCCTCCGGGAGAGCTCGCCTTCACCGGTCCGAGCACCTACCTGTGGGCCGCGATCATCGTGCTCGTGCTGCTCGATGTCGGCTACCTGTTGTGGAGCGCCAGTCGCCCCGAACGGCGACCGCTCAGCTGAGGGGCTCGAGCTCGGTGCGGCGAGCCCGTACTCGAGCTCTGGCCAGATCGCGTTGGGCTTCGCGGGCGAGCGAGCCCCGGCGGAAGGTCCACGCTGCGTGATCCACGCCGTACCACATGCCGATCATCGCCATCGTGAACATCGCGGAACCGGCGACCATCGCGGTGAAGCCGATGAGGAAATCGATGAGCCAGAACATGGTCTCAGCGTCGACCGGCACCCCGAGCGGTTGAGTTTGGGACCGTTTTCCGGTGATTTTTGTCACCCTCCGGTCAGGTTCAAACGACCTATGCGAGATCTCGCCGCAGACGAGCGATGGTGGTTTGCTCACCCAGGACCACCAGCACCGAACCCCCGACGACCGTGGTCGTCGGGGCGGGATTGGCGACATACCCATGGTGTTCGTCGCGGATCGCAATGATCAGTGGCTGACCCGTCGCGCCGACCACCGCGCCGAGCGTCTGACCGATCGCGACCCCGCGCTCAGCCACCCGGATCTCGTCGACGGTCACCCCGTGGCTTTCATCGTGCAAGACCTCGTCGAGGAACTCTGCGAGGGTCGGGTGCATCGCCAGCGCTCCCATGCGAGATCCACCGATTTCCGCTGGATTGACAACTCGGTCGGCGCCAGCCTGCACGAACTTTGGTTCATTGGCCTGCTCGTTGGTTCGAGCGACGATGTGCAGGTCTGGATTCAGGGCCCGGGCCGAAAGCGTCACGTAGACGTTGTCGGCGTCTGAGTCGAGGGCGGCGATCAAGGTGGTCGCCCGGTCGATTCCTGCCCGCCGCAAGGTGTCGTCGTCGGTCGCTTCCCCGACCACCAAAAGTCCGCCCGGGTGCTCCGCCGAACGTCGGTCGATGATGACGACGTCGGCGCCGTGGCGGCCGACGTAGTCCACGATCGCTCGGCCGACGCGGCCAGCTCCAACGACGATGAGGTGTCCCGACATCTTGTCGATCATGCGTTGTCCCCTCCGGAGCCGAAGCCCATCATTCAACGAGCCTTCAACCAGTGCCTCGACCATCACGCCCAGCGTGTACAGCGCACCCGACACCCCGAACACCGCAAGGCCGAGCGTGAAAACTCGATAGGTGGTGTCGATCTCGGTGTCGGACCCGATCTCCTCGAATCCAACCGTCGTGACCGTGATGATGGTCTGGTACAGCGCGTCGAACACCGACAGCCCGAGCAGCCAATAGCCGGCAACACCGATCGCGGTGATCGTCGCGAGCAGTGCGATCCCAACTCGCACGCGGCGCCACGGATCAAGCGACGGGTCCCAGCGTCGCCGGCGTGGTGGACGGATTTTCACCACCGGGCGATCACGACGCCCATGATGCGTCGGTTTGGCGGAGGGTCCATGACTCCGCAAGCTTGCCGTCGACCGTCCGGTACTGGCCGATCCATGCGATGCGAACCGGGTTGCCGGTCGTGAGGTTGATGCCCTCGAGCGTGAACCGGGCGTAGATCATGTCGCCGATGGTGGCCAGATCGGCGATCACGACATCGGTGCCACGAAGGTGACTGGTGACCCGAGCGATGTGGTCGCCGTAGTCAGCTGGCGCCATGGCGACGTCTCCGTCTGCGGTGTGGCGGAGGTACGGGTCGGCGACCAACGCCTCGATACCGGTTGCGTCGGCATCGATCCAGAGCTTGCGCCAGGTGCGGATGAGAACGTTGTCGCGTGAATCCATGGGTCGTGGTGGTTGGCCGGGGTCAAAGAAGCTCAGGGCTGGTGGCTCGGCGGTCGAGGCGGCGTCGCCACAGGTTGGAGTGGAGTGCAGCGAGGAACACCGCGACACCCATGGCGACCATCGTCTCACGAAGTCCAACCGCGTCGGCGATGATCCCGAAGGGAAGCGCGGCCAGACCGAAGGCAGAGAAGCTCAACATGATGAGGGACTGGACCCGCCCGTGGAACTCCATGTCGGCTGTCGCCAAGATCAGCGAGCCGTTCAGGGCTTGGAAGCCGGCCATGCCGCACCCGACGAAGAAGAGGGCGACGAGCGCGGCGAGAAAGTTCGGCATGACTGCGAAAACGACCAGGGCGATGCCGAGGCCATACCCTGCGAGCCCCTGGCGGCGAGCGAGCTGATCCCGGGGCGTGTTCGCCAAGACGATCGACGTCACGACGGCCCCCAGGGCCGAGGCCATCGTGAGCACGCCGAGACTGCGAGACCCACGGTCGAAGAGGTCGACAACGATGGACGGCAGGAACGCTTGATGGGCGAACCCGAACATCACGATGAGCAGCGAGGCCACGAGAAGCCGCACCAGTTCAGGGTTGGCGCGGGTGTATCGGACACCTTCGGCGAGGTCTTCGAGGGGCCCGGTGGCCCGCCGGCGGGCGGCCGGCGACGACGGCAACGTCAAGGACAAGAAGACGGCGACGACCGACAGTGCCGCCGACAGGTAGTAGACGCCGACCACGCCGATGATGGTGATGCCGATCATGACGCCGGCCACGGCCGGACCGATCACCCGAGTGACCTGAGCGCTCATGTTCGACAGCATCACCGCGTTGGTTAGCTGATCGGGTCCCACCACTTCGGCAGTCATCGCGATTCTCGACGGGGCCAAGACGGAGATGGTTGCCCCACCGACCACCGACGCAAACACGATCATCCAATAGGCGATCACGTCGGTCTCGATCGCCGCCGCGATCGCCAGCGTCGTCACCACATTGACCAGTTGCGTCGTGACGATCACGGTGCGCTTGTCGAAACGGTCGGCGATCACTCCTCCGGCCGGGATGGCGAACAGCCCGGACACGCCGAACCCGATGAGCACCCCGCCGAGGGCGGTGTTCGTGCCGGTGAGCTCAAACGCCAACCACGATCGAGCGATCTGCTGGGTCTGCATGGCGAGGAACACGAACAGGCCGCCGAACCACAGCCGTTGGAAGGCTGCGACATGGAGCGAGTCGAAACGCCCGACGGGTTGGGAGGGTTCGGCCATCTCCGGCGACCGTACCTCTGTGGGTTGCCGGGCTTGGCATCCACTGCGAACATGCGTCGCAAAGGGGGATCGATGATCGACGATGAAGTGGCGTTGAAAGCAGAGCGACGTGCGTTTCTCGAAACGGTGCGCTCGCTCGAACCGGAGGACTGGGATGCCCCGACCCTGTGCACGGGATGGCTGGTGCGCGACGTCGTGAGCCACATCAACCTCAACGTCAGCCTCACGCCGCTGCAGGCTGTCGTCGCGCTCGTGCGAGCCCGAGGCGACCTGGCAACGTTCATGGATCAGACGGCCAGGGCCGGGCGCACTCGTTCGCGCGTTGATCAGCTTCGCTTGCTCGAACAGGTCGCTGATTCGGCTCGTATCCCGCCGACGACGCAGCGATCCGACGGCGCGATCGACGTGTTCGTGCATCATCACGACATTGCGCTGACGCTCGGTCGCACGGTGCCCACCGATCCAGCCCGGTTGCGGTGGCTTGCCGATGGCTTGCCCCAGGCCAGCCGCGCGATCGGGTCGGCAAAGATGGTTGCCGACCTGCGCCTGATCGCGACCGATATCGACTGGCACTACGGCACCGGACCCGAGGTGCGAGGACCGGCATCGGCGCTGTTGATCGCCGCATGCGGCCGGGCGGCGCTCGACGAGCAACTCGACGGCCCGGGGTTGGCGGTTTTGCAGGGGCGTCGATGACCTGTTCGTTGCTCGCCGATCTGCGAGTCATCGATCTGACCGACTCCTATGGCGAGGCGGCCGGTCGGGTTCTGGCGGATCTCGGTGCGGAGGTCATCAAGGTCGAACCGCCAGAGGGGTGTGCGTCGCGGCATCGGGGGAGTCGACGAGACGATGGCACGTCGTTTCATTGGTGGGCCTGGGGTCGTGGAAAGCGCAGCGTCACACTCGACGCCACGACCGAAGACGGGCGGTCGGTGCTGCGCCGACTCCTGGCCACGGCTGACATCCTTCTCGAGTCTGCGACGGGCGACGAACGCGCCGCGTTGGGCATCGAGCCCGAACCCCTCGCGGCAGCTCTTCCGCGGCTTGTGCACGTCAGCATCACCTCCTTCGGGATCGACGGGCCGCAGGCTGATGCTCCCGCCACCGACATGACGTTGTCTGCCGCCGGCGGGTTCCTCAATCACCAGGGCGACAAGGATCGTCCACCGATTCCGATCGGCTTCCCCGAGACGGCAAACCACGGTGCCGTCCAGGCCGCCGCCGACGCCATCGCCGCCATTTTCGAACGCGACCGCTCGGGGGTTGGGCAGCATCTCGATGTCTCGATGCAGGCGGCGGTCGTCGGGTGCCTGTTGTGGACCAGTAGCTATGCCGCGATCGACCGAAACCCATCGTTCACGGGTGATGACCGCAGCCAAGCATCGACGGACCGCGGGGGAGAGGTCGTCCCGGGTGTGCGCAATCCGGTCGTTGAGCCCTGCGCCGACGGCTATGCGGTGATGTCGTTCGTCCTCGGCGCGCAAGGCAACGCGGCGTTCGCGGGTGCGATGCGATGGCTCGAAGAAGAAGGCGCGCTCGATCCTGATCTCTGTGGCCGTGACTGGGAGCCGTGGATCGATGAGATGAAGGACGGGAAGCTCCCGATCGAGAGCGGCCATCGGGCGATGACGCAGCTGCTCGCCTTCATCAAGACGAAGACCAAGGCAGAGCTGCATGCCCGTTCCGTGCGCGACAAGCTGCTGATCGCGCCGGCGAACAACGCTGGTGACCTGCTCGCCGACCCGCAGCTGAGGGCCAGGAGTTTCTTCGTCGAGGTCGACGGACTCCCCATGCCGGGCCCGTTTGCGGTGTTGAGCGAAACGCCGATCGTGTATGACCGGCCGGCACCGAAGCTCGGAGCTGACCAATCGCTGCTGCGTGATCTGTCGCCCGTCGGTCCGGCGACGCCGGGCGTGGGTTCGGCGGGCGGGCAGCCCCGCACCGGCATCTTTTCTGGGCTGAAGATCGCGGACCTGACCTGGATGGCGGCCGGGCCGATCATCACCCGCGAGCTCGCCAACCATGGCGCAACCGTCGTTCACGCTGAGACCATGACCCGAGTCGACACGATGCGTTGGTTGCCTCCGTATCAGGACAACCAGTTCACGGCGGAGTCAGGTCTCCCGGCTGCGAACGTCAACCAGAGCAAGCTCGGGTTGGCTTGCAACTATTCCGTACCGCAAGCCCGCGCGGTGGTTGAACGACTGATCGATTGGGCCGATGTCGTCGTGGAGAATTTCCGGCCCGGTATGGCGGCTCGGCACGGCTTCGGGTGGGAGCAGGTGCATGCCCGCAACCCTGGTGTCGTCATGTTGTCGACGTCGATGCGTGGCCAGACGGGCCCGGAAGCGGCGTTGACCGGGTTCGGCCTGCAAGGAGGCGCCCTCGCCGGGTACGTCGACATCACCGGCTGGTCCGATCGGGCCCCCATCGCGCCGTGGGGTGCCTACACCGACTTCGTCTCGCCTCGCTTCGCCTCCGCCGCGTTGATCGCCGCACTCCGTCATCGGGATCGAACGGGGGTCGGGCAGTACATCGATCTGTCCCAGAACGAGGCGGGCGTGCATCATCTCGCACCTCTCATCGGTGAGCACGCAGCGACTGGTGATGTGCTGGAACGGCCGGGAACCGCGGCGGAGCTCGGAGCACCGAGCGGCGTCTTCCGCGGCGCGGGAAACGAACGGTTTCTCGTGGTTTCGGCGGTCGCAGACGCCCACTTCGCAGCGGCGGCCGATGTGTGCCATGCGCTGGAACCCTTTGGTCGGCTGAGCCAGGCCGAGCGGATGGCGCGTCGAGCCGAGATCGATGGGGTGTTCGCTGACTGGATGGCCACCCAGGATGTCTTCGAAACGCAAGACAGGCTGCTTGGGGCTGGTTGCCCGGCCTACGTGTCGCTGAGAGCAACCGATCTCGTGCGGGATGCGCAGCTGGTGCACCGTGGGTTCTTCACGCCGCTGGACCACCCGGTCATCGATGCGCGTTTTGATGGTCCGGTCACCCGGTTCTCGGCCACGCCGTCGTCGGCTACTCGGGCAGGCCCCACGATTGGCGAACACAACGAGACGGTGTTGAAGGACCTTCTCGGTTTCAGCGATGACGAGATCACCGACCTGGCGATCGCTGGCGTCTTGACGTGATCGAGTTCCGGGCGCTGACGTCCGATGACCTCGGCCTGCTGTCGGGCTGGCTCGCCGAGCCCCATGTCGCTCAGTGGTGGGGTGAACCATTGTCGCTCGCCGCCGTCGAGGCGAAGTACGGGCCGCGGATCCGTGGAGAACAGCCAACGGAAGTCTTCGTTGTCACCGATGCGGAGGAGAGCATCGGCCTGATCCAGCGGTATCGATTCCGTGATGACCCGGCGAGCGTCGCGGCGTTGAAGCCAGCGGAGATCGAGACCGCCTCGGCGGCCGGCATCGACTACTTCCTCGGCGACACTGCGTCGACGGGCCATGGTGTTGGCGCGACGATGATCGACCGCTTCACCCTCCGGCTCTTCACCGACCTGTCAGACATCGAACGGGTTCTTGCGACGCCGCACCCTGCGAACCATGCGTCGCGCCGGGCCCTGGAAGCAAGCGGCTATCGCCTGGTGTGGATCGGCGAGCTCAACCGCACTGACATCGACCGCACTGACATCGACCGCAATGAGATCGACAGCACTGACATCAACCACAATGAGATCGACCGCAATGACCCCTCGGGCGCGAGCGCCGCGGCGGTGTATGTCCGCGAACGCCCGCAGGCCCTCTGAGTCGAGTGGTCGGGACGACTGGATTTGAACCAGCGACCCCCTGCTCCCAAAGCAGGTGCGCTACCGAGCTGCGCCACGTCCCGTCCGGGCGAGGCTACCGGGGAGAGCTTTCTTTGACGCGGTGAACCTGTGGGCCACACTTGGACCATGAGTGATGCCACCGGACCGGTGACGATCGAGGACGTGGCCCGCGCGGCAGGGGTGTCGGTTGCGACCGTCAGCCGTGCGTTGCGTGGCCTGGACAATGTTGCGCAATCGACTCGCGAGAAGGTCGAGATCGTCGCGGCTGAACTCGATTACCGAGCCAACCCGGCGGCGGCGCAGCTCGCCACCGGTACATCTCGAACGATTCTCATGGCGGTGGCCAACATCGCCGGCTGGTACTGCGCCCAGGTCGTTGGTGGGGCCGAGGCCGTGTTGTCCGAAGCCGGCTATCAGACCCAAGTGATGGGTGTCGCGGGCGTGGAGGCTCGCCGTGCGTTCGTGCAGCGGGCCTTGCAGATGCAGCGCAGCATCGACGGGTTGATTCTCGTCGACCTCCGACTCGACCCCGACGAGATCGATGCGCTGCGAGATGCCGATGTCCATGTGGTCACCATCGGCAACGCCTACCCCGGGCTCTCCTCGGTGCGGCCCGACGACATCTCCGCCGCCCGCCTCGCGGTCGATCATCTGCTGCAACTCGGACATCGTCGCATTGCGCTCATCGAGGGCATGCCCGACGATCCGATGCGAACCGAGGTCTCGTGGCGGCGTCGCGACGGCTACGAGCAAGCGCTCGCCCATCGACAGATCGCCGTCGATCCCGACCTGGTGCAATCCGGCTACTTCTCGATCGACGGCGCGCAGGAGGCAATGCAACGACTCCTTGCCCTCGACGATCCACCGACCGCAGTCTTTGCGATCTCCGATGAGATGGCCATGGGCGCCATGGGTGTGGTCCGAGACGCTGGCTGGTCGATCCCCGCCGACGTCAGCGTGGTCGGTATCGACGATCACCCACTCTCGCAGACCGTCGGGCTGACCACCGTTCGGCAAGCGCCGGCGTCGAACGGGGCGGTTGCGGCTCGCTGGATCGTCGAGGACCTCGCCTCGGGTGAGCACCAGCTCGCGACGCAGGAGGTAGAGATCGACCTCGTGACGCGCCAGACGACCGGTGCGCCGCCGAATCGCTAGCGCAGGAACTCGGCGAGTTCGACCGGGCGGCCTTCGTCGATCGATCGATGGGCCGCCGCGCCGATGGCGACCGACAGCAGGCCGTCGAAGAGACTCACTTCCGGTTCGGTGACCCCGAGTACGGCATCACGGAACTTCTGGTGCTCGACCCAGCTCGATCCGGAGTGATGTCCCTCGTAGGGGATTTCGTCATTGGCCACCGGGTGGGTCTCGACCCCGCCGATCCAGTGCTCTCCGCGACGCCCGATGCGCACGACATCATCGGGGATCAACGCCTCGACCTTGCCCTTGGCGCCGACCACGCTCAGCTCCTCTTGGTTGTGGGTTGCCTCGGCGAACATGCAGAGATCGAGCAGACCGCGAGCACCATCGTCGAACTCGACGATGACGAAGGCGTTGTCGAGAATGTCAGGCACCCGGCCCTCGTACGTCTCGTCGAGGTGGTTCACGTCCTGGGCGCCGGACGCCATGACCCGCACCGGTCGACCAGGCATGATCTGCACCATCAGGTCGAAGAAGTGGCAGCACTTCTCGACGAGGGTGCCGCCGGTGTTCTCCGAGAAGCGGTTCCAGTCGCCCACCTTTTCGAGGAAGGGGAAGCGATGTTCACGAATCGAGATCATCTTCGGAGTACCGACGGCGCCGGCGTCGACTTCGTCGATGAGGCGGGCGATGGGGGGCATGTAGCGGTACTCGAGCCCGACCCAGGTGATGGCATCGCGGCCCTCGGCGAGTTCGAGGATGGTGTAGCAATCCTCCACGGTGGTGCACAACGGCTTCTCGACGAGCACGTGCAGATCGGTGGCGAGCAGATCCCTCAGCACGTCGACGTGCGTGAAATTCGGTGAGGCGACGACGACGGCATCGCACACGCCGTCTTCGATCAGCGCCTGATGGTTCGTGTAGTGCGCAGCGTCGGGCACGAGTGCGCCCGCGAACTCGCGACTGCCGGGGTCGGGATCGGCGATGGCGGTGACGGAGACACCATCGGTGTGGCGCAGGTTCTCGATGTGCTCGACGCCCATCATGCCGCTGCCGATGATGCCGTAGCTGAGCGTGGTCACGTTGCCCCCGAAACGTCGGTCCAGTCGGAATGTAAGCGCTTACATCCGCGGGTTAGCATACGCACTATGACGCACTCTCTGGTCCAGACCGGACCACGTTCTCTCCCCGGCGGGCTCGACGCGATCGGCCCGCTCGGTTTCGGTACCTGGCGCTTCACCACCGACGATCTCGGTGCCGCCCACGAACTGGTCGAGACCGCCCTCGATGTCGGTATGAACCTCATCGACACTGCCGACGTCTACGGCCTCGACTACAACGGCTCGGGCTTCGGTGGCAACGAGGAGCTGCTCGGCAAGGTGCTGGCGCAATCGCCCGGTTTGCGCGACCGGATGGTGCTCGCCACCAAGGGCGGCATCATGCCGCCCTTGCCCTACGACTCGAGCGATGCGTACCTGCGTACCGCAGTCGACGCCAGCCTCGGCCGCCTCGGTGTCGATGTCATCGATCTCTACCAGATTCACCGACCCGACCTGTTCGCGCACCCGGCCCAGGTCGCCGAGACGCTTGCGTCCCTCGTGGCCGATGGCAAGATTCGCGCCGTCGGGATCTCCAACCACACGCCGGCGCAGCACGATGCGCTCACCGCCCATCTCGGTGACCTGCCCCTCGCCACCAGCCAGCCCGAGTTCTCACCGGCCTTCCTGGGTCCGTTGCGTGACGGCACGCTTGACGCCTGCATGCGCGATGGCGTGGTTCCGCTCGCGTGGAGCCCGTTGGGCGGTGGCCGCCTGATGTCCGGCGACGGGGTGCGCCCCGAACTCATCGCCACCCTCGACGAACTCGGCGAACGTGAAGGCGTCGATCGGGCGGCGGTCTGCTACGCCTTCGTGCTCGCGCATCCAGCTGCGCCGGTCGCACTCCTCGGCACGCAGAACCCGGCCCGTCTGCGAGCCGCGGCCGCAGCGCTCGACGTCAGCCTCGATCG
>JBCCYT010000051.1:0-25192 GCA_039188975.1 Actinomycetota bacterium | reverse complement strand
GTCGCGCTCCTCGGCATCGACCTCTCCTTGGTGACGATCTCTGGCCTTCCGATCCTGATCGGACTCGGCATCGACTTCGCCATCCAGATCCACAACCGGGTCGAAGAAGAGGTTGTGCTCGATCACGATCAGCACCCGATCAGCGAGTCGATGCGCAATGTTGCGCCACCGCTGATCGTTGCCGTCATCGCCGCCGTCGTGGCCTTCCTGGCCCTGCAGATCAGCCTGGTCCCCATGATCCGCGACTTCGGTGTCCTGCTTTCGATCGGGGTGATCTCCCTCCTCGTCACCGGCATTGTCTTGCCCGGCATGATCCTCGGCGTTCGCGAATGGACTGGCCGCACCACCGAACGCGACGAATCGAGGGTCGAGAAAGTTGTGGTCGGACTCGGCGGTCTCCCGGTGTCGACCGGACCAGCGCTCATCGCCGTGTCGCTCGTGCTGTTCGTCGGAGGAGTGTTCGCCGAGGGCAGCGCCCAGATCCAATCCGACCCGCTCGAATGGATCAACCAGGACAGCGACGTCGTCGCCGACGTCGAACAACTCGAAGCCGAAACCGGCTTCTCCACGACGCTCGGCATCTTGGTTTCGGCCAACAACCTCTACGAGCCCGAAGTCGTACAACTGATCCACGACTTCACCGTTGCGGCCGAGAACCGCGACGACGGCGCGGTGCTGTCGAGTTCGAGCCTCGTGAACACGATGGGCAAGATCATCAAGGTGGCCGACGACGACGCCGACCTGGCCCCGACGCCGGACGACATCGAGGCAGCAGCTGCGGTGATGCCGCCCGACATCGCCGCCGTCCTCGTCGACAACGACGCCGATCCGCTCGCCGCAACGTCGACCCAGCTCAACTTGCGTATTGCCCCGGCCAGCCTCGAGGAGCGAGCCGACATCGTTGCCGAACTCGAAGCCGACCTCGACGAGCGAATCGCGGCCCTCGGCGACTCGATCTCGGCCGAGAGCATCCTGCTCACCGATCTGCCCGACGGCCAGGACCCGGTGCGGGCCACGCCGGCTGGTCTCGCCACCGTCGGCATCGGCTTGCTCGAGAACCTGTCGGCCAACCGCGCCAACCTGACCTATCTGGCGCTCCTGGCGGTGGGGGTGTGGCTGATCATTCGTCTCCGAAGCCTGTCGCGCACACTGCTGGCGCTCGTGCCGGTGGTCTTGGCCGTCGGCGTCTCGTCGCTCATCGTCGGTCTGGCCGGGATTGAACTCAGCCCGCTCACCACGGTCGGCGGTCCACTCGTCATCGCGACCTGTGCCGAGTTCTCGGTGTTGATCTTGGGTCGCTACCTCGAGGAGCGACAGAGCGGACTCGACCCGGCGGCTGCAAGCGAACGAGCTGCCCGTCGAACCGGACGAGCGTTCTTCACGTCGGCCATGACGACCATCGGCGGCTTTGCCGTGCTGATCGGTTCCGCACTGCCACTCCTGCGCGACTTCGGCCTCGTCGTCACCCTCAACGTCGCGATCGCATTGCTCGCCGCGCTCGTGGTGATGCCACCGCTTTCGATGTGGGTCGACGCACGTGGCTGGCTCGGATTCGGCGACACCATCGATCCCGATCGCGGCGTGGTTCTCGCCGCGCCGGCGCCCGGACCACAAACGCCGGCTGCCGTCGTGGGTGGCGTTGTGATGCTCGCAGGCTCCATTGGCGTGTATGCGGCAGCGGAAACCGAAGAGGGAACGGCGAGCGACATCGTGTTCGTCGCCACCGCACCAACGACCACGACGGCCGCCCCCACGACGACCACCACGGTGGCGCCCGAACCCGACGACAACAACGACACCGACGACACCGACGACGCCACCACGACGACGACCACGACCGAAGCAGCCGGACCGGAGATCGACCCGAGCGGCTTCTCGAGCGATCCCCCTGGCGACGGCGCTGACATCGCAGCGATCGCGCTCTTCCCGGCCCTGGTCGACGGGGCCGGAGTGGCACCGAACGTCGCCAACTGCGCGATCGCAACGCTGCTGGAAGAGACCGACGGCGCCACCCTCGTCGCGGCCGGCATTCTCGACGCCGCGCCCGAGGCGGTGGAGCCGGTCCAGCGCGCCGCGTTCGCGTGTGGCATCACCCCCGAGGAGTTCGAGGCTGCGCTGACGGCGTTCCTCGGTGGCTGACGCTCAGTCCTGCACCGTGCAGTTCTCCGGCACGTAGTCGCCTGCGAGCTCGAAGTCTGCGCACTCGAAGAAGCGGGGGTGGTTTGCCCCGACATAGAGCCCAGCCAGCAACATCGCGACCAACGTCACCGCGGCGATGAACTGCAGCCGCCGATTCAGCTGGAAGAAGTCGAGATTGGCCATGCGAGCCACGATGTACAGCGTGAACGGCAACGTTGCGACGATCACGATCACGAAGCCGATGTAGACCGGTTCGGCGTCGGTCACCTGCACCATGTCAGCCAGCAGGTACAGCGCCGGTAGGGCGAGGATGGCGCGAGTTCGCTTGGCGTCGGTGACCTCGGGCCCATCGGTGACAAACGAGGCGATGAGCGCAACGGTCGAAATCACAAAGATCGGGAAGATGCGCCGGTAGTTGATCGTGCCGAACGCGCCGAAGTCGTAGCCGATGTCGATCGCAACGAGCGATCCGCCAACGGTGACGAGCAGGAAGATCTGCGCAGCCGTCGCCCGTCGAGGCGTCGGGTCAGCGTCGATGTCGGTGCCGCTCACAGAACGACCGTCGGGTCCGGCACGAGATCACGGGCCAGCCACTGCCAGGTGCGCCAGCCCATCGCTGGCTCCTCGAACGATGTGGCGATGTGCTTCGCCATCTCCTCCGAGATCGGCGTGCCGTTCGGTGCCTTCACGTGCACCTCAGCAACCCGTTCCGCGATCACGAACCACCCAACTGCTTCCGCCGGAGAGAGGCCACCGGTGAGCAGACCATGGTTGCGGAGGATCACCAGCGTGTTGGTGCCCATCGCGTCGGCGATGCGGTAGCCCCCATCCGTCGAGTCGACCTCGAGATCCTCACCCTCATAGAGCCCCTGGTTGAACACGAAGGAACAGGCCTCCTGGCTGATCGCCCGGAACGGTTCGACGTTCGCTGACCACGGAGTACCGAAGGCGGTGTGGACGTGCGCGGCAGCATTGATGTCTTGACGAACGTCGAGGAGCGGATAGTGAATGTTGTAGCCCGCGGTATTGGGCGTCGCCCCGCTCGGACCTTCGACCGCCGCCCCATCGGGCCCGATCAAAATGAGATCGTCGACGGTCGCGTCGCGAAACGCAACGCCATAGGCGAGCATCCAGAAGTGGTCGCGACGCTCAGGATCGCGGCACGTGATGTGCCCATCGCCGAGCTGCCCCCATCGCATCGCTGCAAAGATCCGGTAGCTGATCGCCGCTTCCCACTTCCAAAGCTCGCGCTGTTCGGCCGGATCGGTGGGGCCGTCGGTGCCCGTGCCGTAGGCGAGTGGGCGATAGAGAGTGTCGAGATCGAGCGCCATGAGCAGAATCTAGGCCCTCGATCGATCTCAGAGGTCCAGGCGCTGCTGATCCTGTTCGTGGGCCAGCAACCGCTGCTTGACGTCGAGCCCACCGGCAAAGCCGGTCAGTGCACCGTTTGCGCCGACGATGCGGTGGCAAGGCAACACGATGGGGATCGGGTTCTTGCCATTGGCTGCGCCGACGGCTCGAAATGCACCCTTTCGGCCGATGCGCTCGGCCTGTTCGCCGTAGCTCGTCGTCTCGCCGTAGGGAACGCTCGCCAGCGCAAGCCACGCTTCCTTCTGAAAGTCGGTGCCGACCAGATCGAGCGGAAGGTCGAACGTTTCGCGTTCGCCCCGGAAGTACTCGTCGAGCTGCACGCTCGCTGCAGCCAGCACGGGGTGGGTGTCATCGGGATTCGCGTCGCCGGCTTGATCGGCTTGATCTTCCCAGAGGATCTTCCGTACCCCCGCATCGCTCGCGACAAGCGTGAGCACACCGATGGGCGAGTCGAGCTGGGTCTGGTAGGTGTCGGTCATGGGGATGGTTCCGTTCATGAAGCGGTCTCCTGGAATGAAGGATCGTCGAGCATCAGCGATGCCCACAAGTGCTGGGCCGCGATCGAGCGGTGGGGTGACCACGAAGCCGATCGGATTCGACAGTCGTGCTCGCTCGGGAGGTCGGTCGCACCATCGAGGGCAGCAACCGCCTGACGAATGCCGAGGTCTCCCGCCGGGAACACATCAGGGTCGCGTGCTGCACGCATCGCAACGACCTCCGCAGTCCACGGACCCACTCCCGGCAACGCAACCAACTGGGCTCGCAACTCGGTAGGATCTGCGGCGTAGAGGTCGACTCGGCCATCCAGCACCGCTTCGGCCAGCGCACCGATCGTCGCCGCCCGCCGCCGCGGCATGCCTTCGTCGGTGTCACCGGCGGCGAGCCGAGCAAGTTGCTCCGGGGTCGGGAACAGATGGGTGAGCCCGAGCGCCGGGGCAGGCAACGGGGTGCCATGCCGGGCGACGAGGCCACCGGTCGTCGTCGTTGCACCGACCACGCTCACCTGCTGGCCGACGATCACTCGAACCGCCGTCTCAAATCGGTCCCACCCGCCGATCACCCGCAAGCTGGGCCGCCTCCGAACCAACCGACCCAACGCCGGGTCGTCCGCAAGGTGAGCATGAGCATGACCCAGGTCATCATCGAACCCGAACATGTGCCGCACCCGCGCCACCTCGTCGATGATCGAATCGAATGTCGGCAGGTGGGCCACGAGCTCGACCGCATCTGCCGCCGCAGCCAGGTCGATCTCAACCACCCCGGGATGGCCGCACGTATTCACCGTCCGGCGGTACGTTGCGCCATCGAGCGACTCGACGCCGGGCGTGAGGCGAGGCGTCAGGTGAGCAACGATCTGGTCGACATCGAGCAGTGAACCGGTCGGAATCCGTAGCCGCAGACCACCATCGACCGTCAACACGTCACGCTTGCGGCGCTTGGACCGCAGTTCCTTGGGCGCAAATCGAAAGATCTGCTCCATGACGCGGTTCATCTGTCGTACCGAGCCAAAGCCGGCAGCTCCTGCGATCACCGTCATCGACAAATCCGTTTCATCGAGCAATCGGCGAGCGAAATGCGCCCGTCGGCTCCGCGCCACGAAATCGGGCGTTGCCCCCACATGCTGCTCGAAGAGGCGTCGAAGCTGCCGCGTCGAATACCCGACCCGCTCCGCCAACGCCGCCTCGTCGAACCGGTCGAGAAACCCACCCGCGATCAACTGCACGGCGCTCTGAACCGGCAACGGTGCACCCGTCACCTCGACCGAACGCAGATGCCGGTCCGGGCGACACCGCAAACACGGCCGATACCCAGCGGCCTGGGCTGCGATGGGCGACCGATACATCGATGTGTTCTGCGGCAAGGGAGTCGCCGAACATGTCGCCCGGCAATAGATCCCTGTCGTCGCCACTGCCTCAACAGCCATGACTCGAGTATGCCGAATCCAATCGGACACATTCGGACACGTCGAAAACGCCAGCTCTCGCACTCCCCCTTGGGCGCGGCAGACTGGGGGCATGCGGCTCTCGGTACTCGATCAGACCCCGATCCCGGCCGGATCGACCGCCGGCGACGCCCTCCGGAACTCGATCGACCTGGCCGGCCATGCCGAGCGCCTCGGCTACCACCGGTATTGGGTGGCGGAACACCACAACACGCGCGGCCTCGCCGGCTCCGCCCCTGAGATCCTCGTCGGACACATCGCCGAAGCGACCAGCACGATCCGCGTCGGCACCGGCGGCGTCATGCTCCCTCACTACTCGCCGCTCAAGGTCGCTGAGGCATTCAAGGTTCTGAGTGCGTTGCACCCCGGCCGCATCGATCTCGGGCTCGGACGAGCACCCGGCTCCGACCAGGTCACCGCCGTCGCCCTCTCCCAAATCAAACAGCCGCCGACCGCCGCCCACTACCCCGCGATGGTGGCGGAACTGGACGGGTGGCTCCGCGACACCCTTCCCGACGACAGCGCCTTTCGAGGCCGCGTCACCGCGACCCCCGTCATCGACGAGCCGCCGCCGATCTGGTTGCTGGGCTCGAGTCCCGATTCAGCTGCCCTCGCCGCCCACTTCGGCCTCCCCCTCGCCTTCGCCGACTTCATCACCATGACCGACGGCCCAGCGATCGCCCAGGCCTACCGCCGTCAATACGATCCCGACGGCCGCAACCCCGAGCCGTACGTGCTCGTCGCAGCAAGCGTGATCTGCGCCGAGACTGACGATCACGCCCGGGCGCTGGCGGAACCGGTCATGCTGTGGCGGCAGCGGGGCCTGAGCGGCCCGATCCCGACTCCCGAGGAAACAGCTGCCCACCGGCCCGGTCCGCTCGACATTCCTCCACAACGCAAACCCATGATCGTCGGTTCGCCCGAAACGGTGAAGCGCGGCGTGGAGGAAATGACACAGGCCTACGGTGCCGACGAATTCATGGCCGTCACGATCGTCTGGGGTCACGACGACCGGGTGCGCAGCTACGAACTGCTCGCCGACGCATTCGCGCTGTGACTCGACCCGGCGTTCGCGCGGTGACTCGACGGACCTCGGCTGCGCTGGCCCTCGGTGTTGTCACCCTCGCTGCGGCCGCATGTACGCAAGGCGAGAGCCCAGACAATCGGGCCGAACCGGAGCCGCTGCCACGCCCACCCACAACCTTCGAAGGCCAACCCGAGTCGCTGACCACCGTGCCCGACGACAACACCGCGACGGCCAGGCCACCAACGACCACGATCACGATTCCGCCACCGAGCGGGGTTACCGCCGCGGATCTCTGTGCTCGCGCCGAGCTCGTCGAACCGACGCCGGAGATCGACACGGAACTCTTGCCCGAGACGTCGGGCGTTGCGTACTCACGCACGCGCCCCGATGTGATGTACGCCCACAACGACTCCGGCAACCTGCCGAGACTGTTCGGGATCGGTGCGGCCTCCACCGTCGACTTCGTCTGGTCAGTCGACGCTGCGCTGCTCGACTGGGAAGACATGGCGGTCGCTGGTTCAGATCTCTACCTCGCCGACATCGGCGACAATCTGCACATCCGACCGACCGTCCGGGTCTTGCGGATCTCGGAGCCCGACGGACTCGACGCCACCCTCGAACCGCCGGACGTGTTCTCCTTCACCTACGAGGGCGGGCGCTTCGACGCCGAGACGCTCATCGTCGACCCCGACGGCCGGGAAGCCGTCATTGTCTCGAAGGGTCTCGATGCACCCAGCACGGTGTTCGTCCTTCCGCTTCCAGCGGATCCGCCCGTCGAGCCGGCTCGCCTCGACGCGGTCGGCCAACTCGCCCTGGGTCTGATCACCGCTGGTGACATCACCGCCGACGGCGCGGTTATCGGACTCCGACAGCCCAATCGAATCCTGCTTTGGGATCGAGGCCCCGGGATGTCGATCGCCGAGACGATTCAGCAAGACACGTTCTGTGAAGCGCCATCAGCACCGGAACGTCAAGGCGAGGCGTTCGCCTTTCACCCCGACGGGCGGGGCTACACGACGCTGTCCGAACGAGAGTCCGCCACCCGCAACGATTTCCGGTTGGTCGGCTCATGAACGGTCGGCGCCCATGAGTGCTGGAGCCGTCACCGTCGCATTGCTGGCGATCCTCGCCGGATCGACCGTGAAGAGCATCAGCGGCATGGGCCTGCCGCTCATCGCCATTCCGATCATCACGTTCGTCGCCGATGTCGAGACCGCCGTGGCTGCGATCGCGCTCCCCAACCTGTTGATCAATGTCGCCATGGTGTGGCGGTCGCGGGATGCTCGCGCATCGACCCGCGACCTGCCGGTCTTGGGGGTGACGGGCGTGATCGGCGGTGTGATCGGCACCTTCGCGCTGGTGTCCTGGAGCGAAGAGCCCCTGGTCGCTGCGCTGGTCCTCGTCGTTGCGATCTACGTCATCACGTTCGTGCGTTCACCGGACTTCCAGATCGCTCCCGCAACGGCAACGCGCCTTGCCCCTGTCGTGGGGACCGGCGCGGGGCTCCTCCAGGGAGCGATCGGCATCAGCGGACCGGTGGTGGGTTCGTGGATCCACAGCTACCGGCTCGAACGACGAGCCCACATCTTCTCCGTGACTGTCATGTTCGCGTTGGCCGGCGGCTCGCAGCTCGTCACCTTGCTGGCGCGAGGCGATCTCGAAGGTCGCTGGGCGGTCGCCCTGCTCGGCTGTGTTCCTGCGCTCGCCACCATCCCGCTGGGCGAACGCCTGCGGAACCAGTTCAGCTCCCAGGGGTTCGACCGCTTCATCGTCGGGACCATCGCAGTGACCGTCACCGCACTCGCCATCCGCACCTTCGGATGACCGGTCGGGACGCGCTCAGACCAGCGCGGGCGTGAAAAGACTCGCGTCGAGCCGCGATTCCCAACCGGTCTCGCTGAACAGTGACGCGCCGAGCCGACCGAGCTCGTCGCTCGACTTGGCGGCGGAACCGTTGCCCGCGATCGCGACACCGACGCCGTCTTCGACCATGCCGATGTACGGCATACCGGAGGCGGTTCCGGTGATGACGCACGGTGAGGTGGCGATGTCACCCAGCGGAGTGTCGGGCAGCAGCGCTCGCAGGTTGTTCGTGAGGCTGTCGATCTCCGTCGGGTCGCCATCGCCACGGAACCACTCGGTGAGCTCGTCAGGATCGAGAAGCACCGTCTCTTTGAGATTGCCGCCGATCTTGATGCGGACCGATCCATCGGGATACTCGACTGGCGGCACCCAATAGATCTCGTGGACTCGATCGTCGGGCGGCTGATCGAGGATCAGACTCGGAATCGCAGCCGCCGGTTCGAAGTCGGCCGGGTCGAGCCGAGACATCACGATGGTGCGAGCCCGGCGCTCGACGTCGAGCTTCCACTCGAAGAGCTCGGACCCGAACGCACCAGTGGCGAGAAGGATGTGACCAGCCCGAATCGATCCGAACCGGCCGGTGAGCTCGAACTCACCGGCGCGCCGTTCGACACCGGTCACGGCCGCATCGATCACCACGCCACCAGCGGCCGCGGTGAGGGCGGTCTGGGCCGCGACCAACCGGCGAGGATTGATATGGCCAGCAGGCGCACCCTCATAGACGAGACCCAGTCCGTTCTCGATCGAAATGCCGGTCTCGGCGCGAACCCAATCCTTGTCGACGAGGCGGGCATCGCTGCCCCACTCGCCGGCTCGGCTCACCCATTCGGCCGCATCGTGGTACCCAACGACGACGCCACACGGTGTGTGGAAATCGATGCCGCTTCGGGCCTCGATGTCGGCGTAGCGGTCACACGCTTTCGCGGCGACCTCAGTCCACATCTCGTTGCGGCCGGCGATTCGGGTGATCCGACCCTGGTCCGGGTGCGAGCAGAATGGGCCGTTGCTGGTCCGGCGATCCTCCGGTTCGCCCGGCCCGATCAAGGCAACCGATCGGCCCGATTCGGCGAGATGACGTCCTGCACCGGAACCGATCAAGCCTCGGCCGATCACGGCCACATCAACTCGGCTACTGGTCATGTCCGCAGACTAAACGAACGAGCCGCCGAAGAGCCGCTCGTCTCACCGGCACCGGCACCGGCGACTAACGAAGCGTCACCGGAGCCGAGTACGGTCCGGCCGATGCACGAACTTTCCGGCAAGACCGCCGTCATCACCGGCGCCGCCAGCGGCATCGGCCGCGCCTGCGCGAACCGCTTCGCACAGTCGGGCATGAACATCGTGATGTCCGACATCGAAGCTCCACGACTCGACGAGGCGGTCGCCGAGGTCGCAGCCCACGGCACGGTGGTGATCGGCCACGTCACTGACGTCGCCGACGGGGATGCAGTCGACGCGCTCGCCGATCGGGCGTTCGCCGAAATGGGAGGCGTGCACGTGCTGTTCAACAACGCCGGGGTCGCCGAATCCCCAAACCCAGACTTCATCTCGATGGGCGCGTGGGAGTGGGTCATGAATGTCAACTTCTGGGGTGTGGTGCATGGTCATCGAGCGTTCCTGCCGCGCATGATCGAGCAGGGTGACGGCCATGTCATCAACACCGCCTCGATGGCCGGCCACATGCCCGGACACTCCCCCTACACCGCAAGCAAGTGGGCAGTCGTTGGCATCACGCACGGGCTCTACAACGCGATGGGCAGCGACCAAACCGGCATCGGGGTGTCGTGTCTGTGCCCTGGCTGGGTTCGTACCGACATTGCCGAAGCCGCCCGCAACCAACCCGAGTCGGCCGCCCCTCCGGCACTGTTCGAGCCCAATGAACGACAACAGCAGACGCGGGATTTCCTCAAGGCGGTGCTCGAGAGCGGCATGGACCCGGCTGACGTCGGCGATCTCGTGCACGACGCCGTCGTCAACGACACGTTCTGGATCTTCACCGACATGGACATGGTCCAGATGCTGCGCGACAAGCACGCCAGCATCGTCGAGAACCGCAACCCGACCCTGATGGGCGGCTTCAGCCTCGACTGACGCGGCGACGCCGATCGGGTTCGAGCCGAGTACGGTCCGGCCCATGCAGGATCTCTCAGGGAAGACCGCCGTGATCACCGGCGCCGCCAGCGGCATCGGCAAGGCAATGGCTCACCGCTTTGCGGCGGCCGGTATGAACGTCGTGATGTCCGACATCGAGGCTCCCCGTCTCGATGCGGCCGTCGCCGAGGTCGCGGCCCATGGCACCTCGGTGAGCAGCCTGGTCGCCGACGTCGCGAACGGTACCGCCGTCGATTCGCTCGCCGACCTCGCCTTCAGTGAGTTCGGCGGCGTCCACGTGCTGTGCAACAACGCCGGCGTCGGCGGCACCACCCAGGGCGGCGAGTTCATCAGCGAGGGCGCCTGGGAGTGGGTGCTCGGCGTGAACCTGTGGGGCGTGATCCATGGACACCGCGCCTTCGTGCCGCGCATGGTCGAGCAGGGCGAGGGCCATGTCGTCAACACCGCGTCGATGCTGGGGTTGTTCCCGATGCACACGGCCTACGCCGCCAGCAAGTGGGCCGTGGTCGGCATCACACACGGGCTGTACAACGACATGGCGAACCAGCGGACCGGCATCGGCGTCTCGTGCCTGTGTCCTGGCTGGGTCCGCACCGAGATCGGGACCTCTGATCGGAACCGGCCCGAGTCGGCCGCGCCACCGGCGCTCGCCGAACCGACGGCCGACGAGGAGATCGGTATGGCGTTCATGCAGGCAATGGTCGACAGCGGGATGGAGCCCGAGGAGATCGCCGATCTCGTCCACGACGCGGTGATCGGGGATCGGTTTTGGATTTTCAGCGACCCAACCATGGTGGCCGGACTCGCCGACCAGCACGCTTCGATCCGAGAAAACCGCAATCCGCGGGTCGGCAGCCTCGGTGACGCCCTCGGATGATCACATGGCGCGCAACGCGGCAACCGCGTCGCGATCGAACGTGAAACCATGGCCGGGGCGATCCGGAACGACGAGCTGACCATCGGCGAGTTCTGGTGTCTGCGCAAAGAGTGGCTGGAACCAATCGATGTGTTCAATCGTGCGGCACCCGGCCTGGCTGGCCCCGATCGCGAGGGAGTACTCGGTGAAGAAGTGCGACGAGATCGGCACGTTCGCCGCCGACGCCGCAGCTGCCGCAGCGCGGAACTCGGAGTAGCCGCCGACCCGCTGGAGGTCGGGCATCAAGACGTCGACCGAGTCGGCGTCGAGGTACTGCTGCATCCCAAACTTCGTGTACTCGGTCTCTCCCGACGCGACGTCGATCGGCAGCGCCTGTCGGACCATGGCGTGGCCGCGGAAGTCCGCCGCGGCGACCGGCTCTTCGAACCAGGTGACGCCGGCGTCGGCAAGGGCCAGGCCTCGCCGGATCGCCTCTTTCGGTTCGAAGCCCTGGTTGGCGTCGGTGTAGACCGCGATGTCATCGCCGAGTTCGGCCCGAACGATGCGGATGCGTTCGAGGTCGGTGGCGAGATCGTGCCCGATGCGAACCTTGACGGCGCGAAAGCCGAGCTCGGCGAAGCGGCGGGCTTCCTCGACGAGCGTCTCGACCGGGTCACTCAACCAGAAGCCGGATGAGGCGTAGGTGTCGAGCCGATCGGTGACGGCACCCCACATCTCGTGCAGCGCAAGCCCGGCCGTCTTGGCGGCGGCGTCCCACACAGCGGTGTCGATCGCTGAGAAGCCGGCGACCGTCACGCCCTTGTGGCCGGTCGGGTTGATCGCCGACCAGACATCGGCCCACATCCGGCCTGACTCGAAGACCGAACGCCCAACTGCATAGCGAGCAAGGCCCTTCACCATCTCGTCGAACGCCCGGATGCGGTCGCCGTCGATGGTGAAGCAGAATCCTTCGCCCGTCACCCCGTCCGCGGTACGGATTGTGACGAGCACGCACCCGACGGAAGTGATCTGGTGGATCGAGGTTCCCACCGGCCGCGACAGCGGCACGAGCACCACCTCCGTATCGAGCGCCTCGATGACGCTGCTGCGGTCGAAGCCGGTCACGGCATCGACTCGCTTACTGCTTGAAGCCGGGGTCGAGGCGTTCGCAGAGACGCATGAGCGCCGGCCACTCGTACTGGCCGAGCGGGAAGTGGTCGTACTGGCGCTTCGACAGTTCCCAGATCTCTTGCGGCCCCGGATCGAGGTCGAGACCCGAGCCGGCTGCCGCGAGCAGGGCCCGGCACCCGCGGATCAGGTAGTGCATCACCATGAACGCTTCGCCAGCGGTCTCGCCGACGGTGAGGAAGCCATGGTTGCGCATGATCAACGCTCGCTTGCCTTCCATGTTGGCGGCGAGCCGCTCGCGCTCTTCGAGGGTGAGCGAGAGTCCCTCCCAGTCGTGGTAGCCGATGTCGCCGTAGAGCATCGAGGTGTCCTGCACGAGATGCTGGAACCCATCTTTGAGCGCGGTGACGGCAAGCGCCTCCGGGACGTGGGCGTGGAACACGACCTTCCACTTCGGGAAGTCGTTGTGGATCGCGCCATGGATCACGAAGCCCGCGGTGTTGACGTCGGCCGGGCCTTCGAGCACGTTGCCGTCGGCGTCGATCTTGATCAGGTTCGAGGCGGTGACCTCGTCGTAGAGCAGGCCGAACTTGTTGAGGAAGAAGTCGTGGTCGCTGCCGGGAACCCGCATCGTGATGTGGTTCCAGATCGTGTCGTCGTAGCCGAAGTGCGCCGACAGGCGATACATCGCCGCAAGGTCGACGCGGGCTTGCCATTCCTCACCGGCGTAGCTGCCGGAGTTCACGGCGGCAAAGTCCTCGGCGACGACTTCGCGGGGCGTGTCGGTCTTGGGATCGGCGGTATCGGTCATGAGGGCTGCTCCTCGTGGAAGATCAGATTGTTGGCGGTTTCGGTCATCTGGGCGGCCAGCAGATGCGGCGCAGCAGATCCATAGTGTGCCTCAGCGGCGACATAACGCTCGGCGACGCGAGCCATGAACGGCAGATCGGCCTCCATCGTCGAGGCCATCTCCATGGCGAGACGCATGTCCTTGGCGGCAAGAGCGATCGAGAAGGACTGGTCGTAGGTACCGGCCACGATCTCTGGACCGTAGACGTCCGCGACATAGCTGCGGCCGGCACTCTTTTGGATCAGCTCGCACATCGTGGCAGGAGCGACGCCGCCCTTGACGCCGAGCATGAGGGCTTCGACGAAGGTCACGGTCTGGGTGTAGCAGAGGGTGACCTGCGCAATCTTGGCGACATAGCCGGCGCCGTGGGGCCCCAGGTGGTCGACGTTGGCGCCGATGGCGTCAAAGATCGGTGCGCACGATTCGATTGCGGCGTCGGGGCCACCGACGTAGACGCTGAGCGTGCCGGCAGCCGCACCCTCGGGGCCACCGGAAACCGGCGCGTCGATCACCGTGATCTCGGCATCGGCTGCCGCGGCGGCGAGCGATCGCGCCGTGTCGAGGTCGTTCGTGGAGAGATCGATCCAGATGGTGCCGGGCCGCATGCACGCGAGCAGACCGTCCGTACCGAGACCGGCTTCGGCGATCTGCTTTGGTCCGGGCAGCGACGTCATGACCACGTCGGCCGCGGCCGCGCCTGTCGCAGGGGACTCGGCGGCACGGCATCCGTTCTCGACGGCTTCGTGCATCCGCTCGACACTCAGGTCATAGGCGAGCACGTCGAAGCCGGCCGATGCGAGGTTGGCGGCCATGCCACCACCCATGTGGCCAACGCCGAGAAAGAAGATCGTCGTCACGAGCTGGTCTCCACGTGGGTCTTGTAGAAGCGGCCCGGGATGAGGCGGCGCTTGCGGCGGACCATGGTGAGGCCCGGCGACTGCCGTGACGGCACCAGCAAGATCGCTCCCAGCACCATGAGGCCCGCCGCCCCCTGTTGCCAGGTCAGGGCTTCATCGAACCACAGCCAGCCGACGAGGAACATCATGGGCAGTTCGGTCGAGCCTGCGACCGCGGCGCGGGCGGGGCCGACGTGTGGCGCTGCGGCGGAGTACATCCACTGCGGACCGATCGCCGTGAAGAGGGCGATGCCGATGGCGAACAGCCAGGTGGTGAGGTCACCAGGAATGGACTCGCTGAGTGACTGGGTCGCCATGATCGGCATCAGTCCGATGGTGGAGCCGGTGGCGATCGGGGCGACTCTCTCGATCGGACGGAGGACAGCGAGTCGTTCGGTGAGGACGGCGACGGCGAAGCCGAATGAGACCGGGGCGGCGAACGCGACCAACAAGATGTCGGTGTCGCCTCCCAGCTCGGGACCCATGGCGATGATCGACGCCCCGAGCACGATGAGGCCCGAGATCATCGCCCTTGTGGTGGGGACCTGCCGAAAGAGCACCCAGGCGAGCACGATCGCGAAGAGCGGGTAGCTCATGTAGATGACACCGGCGGTCGACACCGGTACGACCTCGACGGCACGGACGTATGCGGTCCAGCCGAGTCCCATTCCGAGACCGGTGAGCAGCGCCCACACGGTGGCCGATCGCCGGACGGCGTCGAAACGCAACAGGTTGAACAGCACGACGGTGCCGAGCAGGTTGCGGTAGAAGCTGACCGACACGGCGCTCAGCCCGGCATCGGTGAGCTCGCGGGCGAAGATCGGTACCGATCCCATCAGGATCGACGTCAACACGACGAGCGATGTTGCGGTGGCCGTACTCATCGACGGCCGGTCGCCGTCAGGTGTCGGCTGGGCCTTCGGCCGGGTGTCGGTTTGCATGCGCCTCCACCCCGGGACTGGACGACTGTTCAGGACGAGTGTACGGCCCGACTGAACAAACGTCCAGATGTTGATCCGCTAGTCCCACAGGGGGTACGTGGAGAGCTGACGGACACCGTCGCGAGTGACCTGCACCATCTGTTCGAGCTTCACGCCTTGCGTGCCGTTGTCGGCGCCGACATAGCTCTCGACCGACAGCACGACACCGTCCTCCAGCTGACCGTCGTAGCCGGTCCATTCCCAATCCTGGGGATAGGGGATCTTGGGATACTCATCGGTCATCCCGACCCCGTGGAACGCGCAGGCATAGCGGTTGGTGATGAACTCAGACGGCTGCTGGAGCACCGACTTCGACAACTCGGCAAACGACGCGCCGACGTGCAACAGCGACATGTTGTGGTAGATCTCATCGAGCGCCCGCTTGTACAAGTCGCGCTGCGCAGCACTCGGCTCGTCACCGCAGACCCACGTGCGGGAGATGTCTGCGCAGTAGCCGTACGGGCCGATCATGTCGGTGTCGAAGGCCACCATGTCACCCCGCTCGATGCGGCGATGGCTGGCCTCCTGGTACCACGGGTTCGTGCGAGGGCCCGAGCACAACATGCGGCCATCGATCCAGTCGCCGTCATGGGCAATGTTGACCTGGTGGAGCACCGAGAACAGCTGGTTCTCGGTGATGCCGGGCTGCATCGCCTGCTCCATCAACGTCATGCCGTACTCGGCAACGGCAATCGAATAGTCGAGCGCGATCATCTCGAGGTCGGTCTTGCGGCTGCGCGCCAGCTCGATCGTGGGCTCGGCGTCGAACACATTGAGCCCGATGTCGGCAAACGCTCGATGGCCGCTCGGAGTGGTTCGTTCGATGCCGACCGATGCACGAGAGTCGTACCCGAGTTGTTCGATCGCGATCTCGATGTCGGTGCCGAACCGGTCGGCTGCGATCGATGGATCGAGCCCGGCATCGAAGGCGGTGATCGCGTGCGACCGACGTGAAACCTCGACGAGCGCCAATCCTTCGATGTAGGCACCGTGCATGATGATCGGCCCGACCAACGGCACGATCGCGTACGCAGACGGGATGCGGCTCTGGAACGACGAATACGCCCGATAGCCGGTGGCGTAGCGGATACTCACCGGGTTGGTGAGCACCAGGAGTTCGAGCCCGTCGGCGAGCATCGTTCCACGGAGATTCTCGAGCCGTTCGGCGGCCATGAGGTTCTCGTCGATCTCGGGCGACGGCAGCAGTTCGATCGGAGCGGACACGAGCGAGAGCCTAAACGTTTGTTCAGTCGTGAGTAACGTCCGGGGATGTCGAAGCAGCCCGATGAGAGCGGACGTCGAGCAACAAACATCGTCGTGATCTGCTCAGACGAACACAACGCTCGGTGCTTCGGTGCAGCGGGCCACCCGTTCGTGCAGACCCCGAACCTCGACGCACTCGCCGCTCGCGGCACCCGCTTCGAGAACGCATGGACACCGTCGCCGATCTGCGTGCCGGCCCGAGCGTCGATGGCGACCGGCCGATGGGTCCATGACCTCGGTGCCTGGGACAGTGCACAGGCCTACGCCGGTGAAACCCCGGGCTGGGCTCACGCCGCGCGGGACGCAGGCGCCCATGCGGTGTCGGTCGGCAAGCTCCACTTCCGATCCGAAGCCGACGACTTCGGCTGGACGGAGTCGATCCTGCCGATGCACATCGTCAACGGTGTCGGCTGGGTGCAAGGCCTCCCCCGCCGCAACCCGTTCCCGTACGACCACGCAGGAGAACTCGCCGCCGACTGCGCGATCGAGGAATCCTCCTACACCCGTTTCGACACCGCGGTGACCGCGAAGGCCATCGAGTGGATCGACACCAACGCCACAGGAGATCGGCCATTCGCGTTGTTCGTGTCGATGGTCGCGCCTCACTATCCGCTCGCGGTGATGGAGGAATTCGTCGCCCCGTACCTCGACCTCGATCTCCCGCTCGAGATCCCCGAGCAACCGATCACCCATCCAGCGATCGCGGGGCTGGCCGATGGCATGCCCTACCACCGGTTCTTCGACGAGGACCGGACCCGCTTCGCTCGTCAGCTGTACCTCGGACTGTGCGGCTGGCTCGATCACAACGTCGGGCAGGTCGTGGCTGCGCTCGATCGAGCGGGGGTCACCAACGACACGACGATCGTCTACACGACCGATCACGGCGACATGATCGGCAACCGGGGCCTATGGGCGAAGTCGTACATGTGGCAAGACAGCATTCGGGTGCCGATGATCGTCGCCGGTCCCGACGTTCCGGTCGGGGTCGACACCGACACGGCGACAAACCTCGTCGATCTGCACGCAACCATCGTCGACACCGTCGCCGCGGGTCGCGCCGAACTCGGCGCCGGCCGTTCGCTCGTGGAGCTGGCGAATCGGCCTGACCCGCAGCGGCTCAACTTCAGCGAGTACCACGACGGCGGGTCGATCACCGGAAGCTTCGCCGTCCGTTTCGGGGCGATGAAGTATGTGCACCACGTCGGCTTCGAGCCAGAGCTCTACGACCTCGCCGTCGACCCCGACGAACTGAACGACCTCGCGTCCGACCCGGCGCATCGGTCCGACCTCGTAGAAGGCGAGGCGCAGCTCCGCACGATCGTCGACCCCGACGACGCCAACGCTCGTGCGTTCGCCAGCCAGGAGTGGTTGATCGAGCACTACGGCGGCCGGGATGCGCTGATGAACGCCTTCCACTTCAACCACACACCGGTACCGGTCGACTAGCCCCCACAGCCCCTGTCTCGGGTTGGGCTGGGTCAGAGGCTGTGGCTGCGCATCTGATAGCGGTTGGTGGAAATGGCGACGACGTTGCCGCCGGTGTCCTTGAGTTCCATCACGAGGTCGTAGTCGGCTTTGCCGTGCTCATCGGCAGCGGCGGCGATGGCGATCGCGTCGTCCTCCGACATCGTTGCCTCGACGGTGATGTCGGTTCCGGCGAACTTGCGGAATGAGATGTCGACGCCCTTGACGATCGGGTAGTACCTCGATGCGTCAAACGTTGTGGAGAAGAGGGTGCCGCCGGGAAACTCGGCGAGCGCGAACAGCGCGCCGGCATACATCGTCCCGATGTGGTTGCCGTTGCCCTCGAGCGGCATCCGCAACACGACCCGACCCCGCTCGGCCTCGACGACTTCGACGCGGGTCTGGGCCGCCATGGGCACCGACGCCCGGGTCACCTCGGTCAGACGCTCAACGTCCCATTCTTTGTCGGTCATCAGCTGGCTCCTTCAGGGGCGAACTCCAGCACCTGCTGGTAGGTCGGTCGGTTGGTGGCGCGAAAATCGTCGGGGATCAGGAACGGCGTGAACCCGATGCGGATGCCCTCGCGCCGCCATGCACCGAGATCGGTGCCCAAGTCGACGGCTGCCGCCTGCAGTGCGCCATCGACGGCCGCCCAGAGATCGCCACTGCACTGCGCCAAGACACCGGCCCCGCAGTACTGCAGGTTGAACGGCCCGTCGACCGGCGCGCCGAGAAGCGAGCGAAGGTCTTTGTCGACCAACGATTCGAGGCCGATGCCTCGCAGCGAGATGTCGTCGCGCAACGCGTCACCGATGATCGGATCGACCGCCTCTCGCAAGACCGGGCCGATGATCTCTCGATAGATGCGGGTCTCCGGCTGGTCCCAGTCACCGTCTTCGTCACCGTCGATCTGGGGTGCGTCGTCCGCAATCCATGCGTCGATCAACGCCACCGCATCGGCGGCGAGATCCGACGGCGCGTCGCCGGCCGCGAGCACGGCGCTGATCACGGGCCACAACGATGCGTCCTCGTCTTCGGTGGCGGCCCGATTCATGATGCCGACGACGTCGGCGAGCGAGGCCTCTTCGTCCCACTGGTCGAAGTTCTCGACCCGATGGACCGACCCATACAGGTTGGTGTCGCCGTGCATGAACCCCGGCGCGGACGCATTGTTCCAATTGAGGAGTCGACCATCGGGATCACCGGCGGCATGCGGATGCTCCTCGAGCGACAGGAAGCCCTGCCACTCGTACTCGCCGGTACCAAGGGTCGGCAGCCGCCGATCGAGACCTTCGGCCCGCACCGGCAGATAGCCCGAGGCGAAGTAGCCGATCGAATCCCGATTTGCGTACCCCCAGTTGAAGGTGAACCCAAACTGGTCGGCGACCGCCCAGAAGTTCTCTGGCGTGTCGGCGTCGCCCTCGGTCATGTCCTTGAGCGCTTTGAGATTGAGGCTGTCGCGCCCAAACGTCGACCGGGCCCGAGTCAACGCGACCGGCTTGCCGTCCCAGACCGCGGTACCGATGAACGGCCCGTGGACCGACACCGGGTAGGAGATCGGAGTGTCGCCGATGACGCCTGCATCGAAGTTCTCGAAGGGGATGCACTCCCCCTCGAATTCGTAATGGCCCGAAGTTCGACTGGGTTCACTGCCGTCGGGTTCGCACAACACTTCGACGAACACATCGCGAACGTCCTGACCAGCCGAGGTGAGGCTCCAGGCGTACTCCTCGGTCCGGCCGATCAGGAGATACATCGCCAGGCCGGGAACCGCCGCGCCTTGGGCTTTGATGCCGGGCCCATCGAGGTGCATCTGCATCACGATCTCGGGGTAGTAGTACCCGAGCTGCGGACCCATCACGGCAAGCGTCGTCTCGTTGGTCGATGCCTCGGGCGAGACGGTCAACCAGTTCGAGGCCTGCCGATCCACTGGATCGTCGGCCGCGTCGACGACATAGGAGATCAGCTCGGGCACGGCCCCTTCGGTTGGGTTGAACGGGTCGAACGAAACGATCGAGCCTTCTTCCACCACCACCGACCCCGTCACGTCGCCGCCCGTGAACGTCCCGTACTCGAACCGTTCGTCGATGGTCGTCGGCGCTTCCGGGTCATCGGTCACCATGAAGTCATCCCAGATCGCGCGACCCTGCTCGGGGCCGTAGCGATCGACGAGGGCGGCGAGGAATTGCGAGTTCTGCGCCTCGCCCCCACCGCCAGCACCGAAGATCGAACCGATGAACGCCGTGGTGGCGATCACGTCATTGACCGTCGCCGGTTCACGGTCATCGCCGATCGATCGGTAATAGGCGGTCAGGCCATCGGCGTAGGCCTGGGCATCATCGATGATCTCTTGACCCTCGTCTCCGAAGGTGTCGACCAGCAACTGGACCTGCTCGTCGACGAGCGCCTCCACGGCTGCGCTCGGCACATACGGTGTCGCACTGGTCACCAGAGAAAACGCATCGAGACCGGGAATGTCGGCGATCGCGGCCCGGGACGGCCCTCGCCCAAAATCGATCAACAAGCCGCGGTCACGGCCGGTCACCCAGCCTGCCGCAAAGGCGAGACCCGCTCTCGTTTCCGACACGATGTGAGGCACGCCGAAATCGTCGTACGTGACCGTCACGTCATCGCGACCCACGTCGAGTACCTCGGTGTCCCCGACCGGTTCGAAGTTCATGGGAAGGAAAAACGCATCGATGTCGGCATCGGAGATCTCGTCGCGCAACGGCGTGAGCCCGTCGTAGAGCTCGAGCTGATCGAGGCTGTCATCGTTGGTCGGCAAGCCGCCGTAGTTGCCGGGCGGAAGGATGTAGTACGCGCGATCTTCGGTGATCGCGGGCGGGGGCTCGGTCGTCGTCGTGGTGGTCGTGCTCAGCGATGGGGGTTCCGTCGTCGTTGTCGAGTCCGTCGGCACTTCGGTCGTGGCCGGGGGTGCAGCATCGTCCCCGTCGTCGCTCGAACACGAGGCGGCAACCATCCCGAACGCCACCCACAACGCAACCGCCGCGGTCCAGCTTCGTTTCGACATCGGATCCCCCGTCAGCCCGCCCCGTCGGCCGGCTTCTCCACCACCACCATTACTTCATCGAGCGGCTTGCGAGCGAGATCAGGGACCTTGACGCCAGGCAAGGGATACCCGATCGGGAACATCACGAAGGGTCGTTCGTTGTCGGGGCGACCGAGGAGGCGGGACAGGAACGCCATCGGTGACGGGGTGTGGGTGAGTGTCGCCAGCCCCATGTTGTGCAGCGCGGTGATGAACATGCCAGCGGCGATGCCACAGCTCTCCTTCACGTAGTAGTTCTTGCGCGTTGCACCGTCCGGCCGCCGCTCGAAGCGCTCCTCGAACAGCACGACGATCCATGGCGCGAACTCGAGGAACTCCTTGTGATGATCGGTGCCGAGCGGGGCCAACGCCTCCTGCCACTCCTCGTTCATCCGCGACTCGAGATAGTTGACCCGCTCCTCTTCCTCGGCCGCGGCCCGAATCGCCTGCTTCACCGTGGAGGCTTGGGTGGCGACGAACCGCCACGGCTGCTTGTGCGCACCGGAGGGCGCCGTCGAGGCGGCCCGGATTGCGGATTCGATCAGCTCGACGGGCACCGGTCGATCCGAGAAGAGGCGGGGGCTGCGCCGTCGTTCCATCATCACTTCGAAGTCGGCCGCCCGCCGACGCATCTCGTCGGGCGGGTACTCGACGAAGCCGAGCGCCCGGTACGGATGCTCGGCCTCGAGTTCCGGCGACGGGTAGGGATGCTCGTACACCGGCTCTTCATGGACGTGATCTGGGTGTTCCACGTCCCGCATCGTGCCAGACTCGACGACCGTGAGCTTCTCCGAGACCCAGGAACAGATCCTCGACGCGACGATGCACGTCATCGTGCGCGACGGACTCGATTCGACCAGCATGCGAGCCGTTGCCGAGGAAGCCGACGTGTCGCTCGGTCTGCTCAGCTATCACTTCGACGGCAAGGAGCAACTCGTCGTCGCCGCGTTCCAACGGGCGACCGAGCGGCTGATCGCATTGATCGACGCGGAGATGCAAGCGGCGGGAGACGATCCCAAGGAACGACTTCGGGCGGCCCTTCGCTCATGGTTCGACCCGAGCTTCAGCGACGCCCAGCACCTCGAGATGTGGCTGGCGATCTGGGCGGTCTCTCGCACCAACGACGACGTGGCTGCTGTGGAGCGCGATCTCTACGATCGCTGCGCGGCGCAGCTCGGCGCCGCGATCGCCGACATCGACCCTCGCCTCAGCCCCGACGCGGTGAGTCGGCGGACGACAGACGTCCTCGCAATGCAGAACGGCCTGTGGATCAACTGGAACCGTTGGGGTGACGACGACGCGCTCGAACGCGGCCTTCGCCTCTGTGACGCGATCGCCGCAGGAGACGTGAGGTGACTGGCCGGCTCGCCGGAATCACGGCGATCGTCACCGGCGCGTCGAGTGGCATCGGGGAAGCCATCGCGACCCGTTTCGTCGCCGAGGGGGCAACCGTGTTCGCCGCTGCCCGCTCGACGGTGTCGGTCGACGGCGCGACCTGGGTCGGCACCGACGTCACCGACGCAGGGTCAGTCGATGCACTCGTGGCCGCCGCGGTCGAGGCGACCGGGCGCCTCGACGTGATCGTGAACAACGCGGGCGTGCAGGTCGAGAAGCCGATCGACGAGACGACCGACGACGAGTACGACCTGGTGATGGACGTCAACGTCCGAGGCGTCTTCAATTGCTGTCGCGCTGCAGTGCGCCAGATGGCGACCCAGGATGGCGGCGGGTCGATCATCAACATCGGTTCGATTGCCGGAAACCTCGCCGATCACCAGATGGCGGTGTACAACGCGTCGAAGGGAGCGGTGCACGCCCTCACCCGGGCGATCGCCACCGACAATGGCCGCCAGGGCATCCGGTGCAATGCGATCAGTCCCGGCTGGATCATGACCGCCCTGGTCGATGCGGCGTTCGAACTCGCCGACGATCCCGTGGCTGCTCGCGCCACCGCAACGGCGAAACATCCGGTCGGCCGCATGGGCGACCCCGCCGACATCGCCGGTCTTGCAGTCTATCTGGCGTCGCCCGAGTCGAGCTTTGTGTCGGGTAGTTGTTTCACGATCGACGGCGGACTCACTGCACAGTCGCCGATCACTCCCGACTGACGATCAGTCCTCCAGCAATTCGTCGTAGTACTCGGGGTGGTCGAGTGGCACGTTGAGCCACTCGACCATCTGACGGATCTGCTCATACGCAGCCAGCCGAGCCTCGTCGGTGTTGGCTTCCTCCGCCTCGGCGAACGGTTCCCGCAGCCGTCGGATCATGCGAGGGCCCAACTCCAGCAGCGCGCTGCTCCCCTCGCTCGCCCATCGGCACAGCACATAGTGCACGAGCGAGCCGACCGGAATGCCGGTGCTGTTGCTCAGGTTGGTGATGGTGCCGAGCGGATCGAGGTGGGCATGGGCAGCGACGTCGGTCTTGAAGTTGGCGTCCTTGTCGTCGTCGGGCCACGGGCCGGTCCAGCCCTCCAATGTCAGGGTCGTCATGTTCGGAAGGATGCCAGACTCTGGCCATGGCGCCCGATCCCTACCTGCATGGCCACTCCGACGCGGTGATGAAATCGCACACCTGGCGGACCGTGACGAACTCGGCACCTCATCTCCTCCCTCACCTGGTTCCGGGTCTCTCACTCCTCGACGTCGGGTGCGGGCCGGGGACCATCACCGTCGACCTTGCCAGACGCCTCGCGCCTGGCGCCGTCATCGGATTCGATGTCGCCGCCGATGTCATCGACCGAGCGACGGCACTCCTCGACACCGCCGACGCACCGACCAACTGCTCGTTCCGCACCGACGACGTCTACGCGATCGACGCCCCCGATGACCGGTTCGACATCGTGCACGCCCATCAGGTTCTGCAGCATCTCTCCGACCCGGTTGCGGCCCTTCGGGAAATGCGCCGGGTCCTGAAGCCCGGCGGCCTCCTCGCCGTGCGCGATGCGGACTACGGCGCGATGACGTGGTCACCGGCCAACCCGGAGCTCGACGACTGGATGACGATCTACCAGGCGATCGCGACGGAGCAAGGCTCCGAGCCAAACGCCGGCCGCTACCTGCTCAGCTGGGTGCACGACGCCGGGTTCGTCGACATCGATACGAGCGTCGATGTCTGGACGTTTGCGACCCCAGCCGATCGGAGCTGGTGGGGTGATCTGTGGGCAGACCGGGTCGAGCACTCTTCGTTTGCGACCCACGCTCGGGCTCAGCGACGAGCTGGCGATGACGACCTCGCCCGGATTGCGTCGGGATGGCGCCGCTGGATCGATGCGCCGGCCGGATTCTTCGCCTGCCCCAGCACCCAGATCATCGCCTCCGCGCCACCCGTCACCTGACGCCAGCGACCACAATCTGACGTACCGTCAGATGTCTGCTTGACTTTGCGCACTGCCCAGAGTCCATGGAGGGGGAACCATGACCAATCGCGCGCCTGCGTGGCTTCGCCTACTCGCCACCTTGTTTGCGCTTTCGTTGCTCGCTGCTGCCTGTGTCAGCACCGAAGACGACGAAGGTGCCGACGGCGAGACCGAAACGACCAACGACGACGATGCTTCGGCCAGCGAGCCCGAAGAAGAGGCCGATCCCGAACCGGTCGAGGACGAGGCTGATGAACCAGCCGACGACGAGGCCACCGTGGAGGACGAAGCCGAAGCTGATGACCCGGTCGAGCTGACGGCGTCATGGCGCGGCGTCACCGAAGACACGATCAACATCGGCGTGTCGATGCTCGACTTCGCCCTCCTGAAAGACATGGGCCTGAGCCCATCGGGTTGGGGCGACCAGCAAGCGGTCTGGCAGGCCCTGATCGATGACCTCAACGCCCGAGGCGGCATCAACGGCCGGCAGGTTTCGGCGATTTATGAGTTCTACAGCCCAATCGATGCTGCCGATGCCGAGCGGGCCTGCACCGTCATGCATCAAGACAACGAGACGTTCGCCAATCTCGGCGGCTTCGTCGGTCCGGCCGGTTCGGCCGACCCCTGCATCGTCGGCACGAACAGCACGACCATGGTCGGCGGCGAGATCGGGTCCGACGAGGAGCTCAGCCAAGCCAACGCCCCGTGGTTCCACAGCGCACCGACGGTCGAGTTCCAGACGTTCAACCTGTTGAACCTGCTCGTGCAGACGGGCGAAGCTGACGGTGCCGTCGTGTTCACGATGGGCGGGGCGGCTGCAGCCGACGAAGAAGGACTCGTGCTCGATGCGCTCGAGGAGCGGGGTATCGAGGTCGTCGGCTCGGCGATCATCGAAGC
>JBCCYT010000050.1:0-25232 GCA_039188975.1 Actinomycetota bacterium | reverse complement strand
GTGAGTTCGGTGATCCGGTCGTTCACCACCGGCAGCACCCATGGAGATCGATCGACCTGAAGCTCAGCGAGCGCACCTTCGAGCGTGTCGACCACACCAACCAGCTGGGGCGCGGCATCGCTGATGGCGTCGAGGTCGATGGCGCCCGCCTGCAGGGTCAGCTCGCTCAGCTCTGTCGCAGCGATGGCCGCGACCGCTTGATCCGCTACCGCAGTGCCCTCTCGACTCGCCGACAAGACCACATCGTGGTTCTGCGCCACGACCGGCACGTACCGCAGCCCGAGCGCCGACCAGCCCGACAGCTCTGCCTCGGCCGACTGGAGCGCGGCCTCGGCTCGCTCGACTTCGATGGTCACCAACTCCGAGTCGCCGGCACGGGCCGCTTCCAGCCCCCGCCGGGCGGCGTTCACGCCGAGATCGACATCGCTACGAGCACTCATGACCGCGAAGAAGCCGAACAACAACGCAACGCCGGTCGCCACGACCAGCCCGGCCGTCACAAACCGGATCGTCCGACGGACCCGACGTCCGGCGTACTGGTAGCCAGCGGTCCAGATGCCGAGCAGGGCGATGCCCGCAATCAGCGATGGCAGGCCAAAGAACCCGAAGGCCGGCAGCCGCACCAAGCTCTGCACGAGCAGCGCACCAGCGGCGGCGTTGGCCAACCGGTCTCGTCGATCGAGCGACACCGTCGACACCACCAGCAACAAGCCGCCCCAAGCCGCGAACGCCCAGACCGTCGCGCCACTCGCAGCGGCGAGCACCACGGCGAAGACGATCAACGCTGCTCGGGGAGCTTTCGATGCCGCAGCCGCCGTGCACACACCGAGCGCAGCGAGCAAGAGTCGATCCCACCACTCGATGCCGGTCGGCATCGCATCGGCAAACGTGGTACCAACGCCGGCCCCCACCACCAACGCCCACAGAAGCGCACGTTCCATGCCGCTGCGCAATCTGAGCCTCGACGAGCTCAATCGAGCGACACGGAGTCGCCCCAGCCTTCACGAGCCGCCGCCCTCGCTTCAGAGGACGACTCGGACAGGTCGATCTCGTCGGTCGGCTCGGTCTCGGCCGGCTGGTCCTCCGACTCGATGACGGCGTGATGACCATTCGTCCCATCGACCGGCCAGTCATCTTGAGCACTGGCCGACGCGGCCGTCGGCGAGTCGATGAACGACTCATCGACCTCGGCGGCACGCACCGATGGACGCTCTGTTCCAAACGGCCCCTCACCCAACCGACGTCCCGCCGCTTCAAATCGTGGAAGATCAGCTCGAGCCAACACCGCCGTCTGCTGCTCACCGGTCTTTTTCCGGCCGAAACGAGAACGACGCGGCCGTGCGGGCTCGGCGGTGTAGCCGTAGCCATACCCGTAGAGCGAGTTGCTCGATGCCTGGTTGAGCACAGTCCCGATCAAACGAGCACCCGCGCTCTCGAGGGCAGCTGACGCCTGCGACAACTCGTCACGCCGCGTGCGCTTCGCATTGGCGACCAGCAGGGTTGCATCGGCGAGACGAGACAGCACCAACGAGTCGGCGACGGGGAGCACCGGCGGAGAGTCGACGATGATCACATCGAACGATTCTCGCAGCCCGGCGAAGAGCTGACCGGTCCGTTTGGAGCCGAGCAGCTCGGCTGGACCGGGCGGAAGCGGTCCGCTCGTGTAGACCCAGAGTCGACCATTGTCGAGTCCCAGCTCGCGGGCGGAGTCGACCAGGTCGGCGCGCCCCAGAATCGCCGACGTGAGACCGGTCGGCGCATCCGACGAGCCGTCGTCGGGGGCCAGCCCGAACATCGAATGCACACGTGGGCGACGCAGATCGGCGTCGACGAGCGCCACGACCTGACCGGCCTGCGCCATCGCCACCGCAAGGTTCGATGCCACCGTCGTCTTCCCAGCTGCCGCGCCAGCACTCGTGACCTGCAGGACCGTCACCGCGTCGTCGATCGCCGCGAACTCAATCGCTGCTCGCAGCGTCCGAAACGACTCGCTCTCGCTCCCGTTCGGCTGAGACAAGGTGACCGCGCCATCGGTCGATCGCAACGAGGGGATCGCAGCCAACGACGGCACACCCGGGGTGCTGGCCTCCAAGGCGTCACGAGAGCGAACCGAGCGGTCGAGCGCTTCGACCAACAACGCCAAACCGATGCCGAGCAGCAAACCGAGCACACCGCCGAGGGCCACGTTGCGCGCTGTCTGCGGCGCGAACGCAGCCTCGGGCAGGTCAGCGGCGTCGATCACTCGAGCCCCCGACGCTTCGGCAAGCTCAGCCGAAATGTTCAGCTGGTCGTACTGATCAGCGAGCCCGTCTCGCAGCTCTTGCAACCGGGCTGCGTCGTCCTCCGACGCCTGCGCGATCTGTTCATCGACTCGGCCGATTCGGTCGAGTAACTGCTCGGCGACCTGAATACGTTCGTTGACGTACTGCTGCAGCCGCACGTCGAGATATGCCTCGACATACGTCTGGGCGATCTGCTGCGCGACAACCGGGTCAGCGTCCTCGGCGCTGATCGACAACACGTCAGCCTGGCTCTGGGCACTCGCCGAGACCTCGGCTTCGAATCCCAGCCGTTCCTCGGCAACATCGTCAACCAGCTGGGATTCGATGAGCGCCACCTCGTTGGCCGCCAACCGATCAGCAAAGGAGTTGTTCTGCGTGACCTGCGACTCAAAGATCTCCGCCGCACTCGACTGGTTGACCAGCACACGAGCGGTCGAGCGAAACATCGGCGTCTGCAGCGCCGAGAAAACCGCCGCCAACGCCACAACGGCAACGAAACACACCACGATCAACCACAGCCGCCGGCGAACGACGGCGAAGTAGTCGCCCAAGGTGAGTTCGTCTTCGATCATCGCGTCCCGCTGCCCTCTTCGGAGCCGACGCTATCGCGATGAGCAGGATCAACGTCGACGCGCACGAACGACGGCACGCTGCCTGACTGGAGCAGACGGTCCACCCGATCCTGATCTTCGGCGTACGAATCCGCTCGCAGAATCGCAGCGATCGTCTTCACCAAGATCTCGATGTCCCAGAGAAAGCGCCACTGCTCGATGTAGATGTTGTCGTATTTCGCTCGCTGCTCGATCGACGTGTCGCCGCGCAGGCCGACGATCTGGGCCAGACCGGTCAGGCCGACCGGCATCCGCAGCCGATCGACGTAGCCCGGCACGGTGGCACTGAACTCTTCGACGAAATGCGGCCGCTCCGGTCGGGGCCCGACCAGAGACATGTCGCCCCTGACGACATTGATGAGCTGAGGAATCTCGTCGAGCGAGCTGCGGCGAAGGAACGAACCGAGCCGCGTCACACGCGTCTCGGCCTCGCCCATCCATTCGGAGTCGCTCTTCGAGCTTTGCCGCATCGACCGGAACTTCAGGAGCGAGAACCGTTCGCCGTAGCGCCCGACCCGGTCCTGACGAAAGAACACCGGACCGCTCGGATCGGTCACCTTCACCAAGAAGGCGACGAGCAGCAGCAGCGGCGAGAGCAGGACCAACGCCAAACCGGCAACGGACACATCGAACATCCGCTTGCCGAGCAAACCAAACTCCCGGTGGCTCACGCGGTCGAGTTGGGTGAGCGGATAGCCGCGGACCCGATCGGGGGACACGGAGTCCATCCCCATCCCCAGCTCGAAGAGTCGAGGCACCACGAAGACGGTCAGCCCCGGTGTTGCGATCGCCCACCGCAGCGCTCGGAGGAAATCGGGGTTGGCGGAGGTGCCTGGCATCACCAAGATCCGGTCGACAGAGAGCAGCCCTACCAGTTCGGGAAGTTGCGCGAGGCCGCCAAGGCTGCCGGCAACAGCAGCGTCCGAACTCGTCGGCTCGACCCACCCCAACAGGTCCACGCCGTACGCAGGACGTTGCGTGATCTCCATCGCAAACTCGAGCGCCATGTCGGAGCTGCCGATCATGATCGTGCGTGACCGAAGGCCGCCTCGTTGCCACTCGCGCCGAAGCGACCGAAGACCGAGCCATACACCGATCCACGCCGCGACCGCCAGCGTCGCGAGCTGGCTCAGCAACCATTCGCCCGAAATCGGACGGAGCGAGAACGCCAGGTTCACGAGCAGGGCAGTTCCCATGCCAACCGTGCTCGAAACCGCAACCCGAGGTATCGCGCTGGTGAGATCCGGGATCATGCGTGGGCGCAGATCGCCCCGCAGGACCATCAAGACCAGACTGGCCATGGCGGCCAGGGCAAAGAAGCTGGAGAACTCACCGAGGAGCAACTCCCAGCCGATGACAGCGATACCGAGGGTCACGCTCAGCCAGCCGACGCGCAAGATCACGGCGAGCACCGACGGGGAGCGCAGCGCCGTCGCCAACGCTCCCTTGGGGCGCCGCACCTCGAATGGGTCACCCGTCATCGAGTCACCGGTGTCAGATTTGCCACGCACCGTCACATCGTCTTTCGCCGCCGCGCTCCCTCCAAGGAGCAGCGGACGGCACGCTAGCGGACAGGTGTCTCGGCAAGAAAGGGGCCAAACGACCTAATTCACACGACCCATTCGTCAACGGCTCGACCAGCACGACTGCTCGGCCGTCGCCCCACATGGCCACCCAGGGTGTTGATCACTCCAGATCAGCGGCCATGGTCGACGGGCCGATGCCGTCGGGTCCGGCAATCTCCGCCACCGGTTCGTCGACGTCGTCGAACTCGAGACGCAACGCTCGCGCCATGGTGGCGTGCATCTCGTAGGTGCACACGATGTAGGTGAGTTCGAGAATTTCTTCGTCGGAGAGGTCGGCCCGCAGCGCCTCGAACACGCCGTCGGGCACCCGACCGCCTTCGATCACGAGGGCGTCGGTGTAGGCGAGCACGGCCCGTTCGACCGGCGAGTACACGTCGGCCGTCGACCACGCGGGCAACGCCTCGATCTTTGCTTCGGCGATGTCGACCTCCCGGCACGACTTCACGTGCTGGGAGTACACGAAGCGGCTCCCGCGGGCGTAACCGGCCCGGGTTTGTGCCAACTCCCGCAGCTGCGGATCGATCAACCGCTTCGGCGAGCGATACAGCGCAAACCCACCGACGATGTGGTCGAACACGTCAGGAACGAGGGCCGTCACCGTCCACCAGTCACCGGGCGTTCCGGTCGCAGTGCCGGGGTCGTCAACCGGGTCTTTGTCGCCGAACACCATCGAGTACATGGTCTGGGCGAACTCGTGGGCCTTGGCCTTGGGCATCTGTCGCAAGCGGGGCATACACCGTACGGTACCCACCTGCCCAGGTCCGCCTAAATGTCACCTCTTGGGGTCTGACACCAAAAGGTGACATTCAATCGAGGAGGTGGAGGGCGGCGCCGCGAGCGGCGCCTTGGCGAATGTTGACGATCTCGACGTCGATGTCGGCTTCGCGCATCTCCTCCATGATCCGACGGAGCGCCGCGGCCGCCGAGTAGTCGAGTCGACCGACGCCTGCGAGATCGAGCACGATCCGTTCCAGCTCTTCGTAGTCAGCCGAGTGAGCTCGAATCTGACGCTCGACTCCTGGGATCGTCGCAAACCACAAGACCCCTTCGGGTGCGATGGTCAGCGTGTTCCCGACTCGGACGTACGGGCTCGTGATCGTCAGCTCGCGATAAAGGTGAGCTCCGAGGGCGAGGGCCACGCCGAACAGCACGCCGCGTTCCACTCGGGGTGCCGACAACAAGGTCGCCGACATCGTGCCGAAGCCAACCGCCGCCTGCACATAGTTCGTGTGGGCAAGGTCGATCAGGTCGTCGAGCCGGATCAGCTTGATGACGGCACCGAACACGATGGCGCCGAGGATCGCGCTCGGCAGATCCTCCAGCAACGGCGTGAACGGAATCGCGACCAAGACGAACACGCCGGTGATCGCCCCCGCCCACGCCGTCTTCGCGCCGGCGAGCTTGTTGAGCGAACTGCGACTGAACGAACCCCCAACCGGAAAGGCACCCGAGATCGCCGCTGCGACATTGGCGACGCCTTGGCTCACCATCTCCCGATTGGCGTTCCATCGTTCCCGTTCTTGGACAGCGAAGGTGCGGGCGATCGACGACGGCTCGGCAAAACCAACGAGCGCGATCACGAGCGCAGGGACGATCAGGTCACCCGTCCGATCCCACGGAAAGTCGAACGTCAAGGCGACGAAGCCGCCGTCGAGCTCGCCGACCGTTGCGCCGTCGTAGCTCGCATTCGCGGAAATGACGACACCGACGACCACCGCCACCAACACACCCGGGAACAGTGCGTGCAGCCGACGGCCCCCGAACATGAACACCAGTGTCAACGCCGCGAACCCGAGTGCCGACCATTGCCAGTCACCGGGCGACGAGATCGCCTGCCACGCATCGGCGAGAACCCCGTCGCCGTCCGTTGCAACATCGAAGATGCGCGGAAGCTGGCTCGACACGATCAAGATCGCGGCACCGGTCGTGAACCCGATGAGCACCGGTTCCGAGAGCAGATAGGCAACGCCCCCGAGCCGGAGAAGACCCAACACAATCCGAAAGACACCGACGAGAAGCGCGAGTTCAGCCGCCAGCGCGATGTAGTCCCCTGATGACGGATCGGCCAGCGGCTCGAGCGCGCCGAACGTCAACAGGGCAGTGAGCGCAACCGGGCCGGTCTGCAGATACGGCGACGACACGAACAACGCAGCGAGGATCGGCGGCAGGGCCGAAGCAAACAGGCCGTACTGGGGCGGCATTCCCGCGATCTCGGCATACGCGAGCGACTGAGGAAGAGCAACGAGCGCCACCGAAATGCCGGCGATGAGATCGCCGGTGGTCGGTTTTGGCATCGTCGTCAACCCGGCCATCGTCGTTCAGGCTACGGGCTCCAACTGTCAGCCAACGGCTAACACACGTATGCTCGCAGTGGTGCCACCGTCTGCGAATCCCGAACTGACCGTCCTACGCGAGACCTGCCGTGCGTTGACCCAGTTGCGAGACGAGGCCGCAGCGCGCAGCCTCGCGGAGCTCGTCGTTCGCCGCTACACCACCCTCACTCGGCAAGGCGACGACGATGCCAAAGCCGCGCTCTTCGCCTTTCTCGTCGAAGAGTTCGCCCCCGACCCGGCAGGGGTCACCGCTGCGGTCGAGGCCTGGCGGGAAGCCCCGGGGCCACAGTCGGTGCATGGCCTGTGGGCGGCCACCGAGGCTCCTCGACTCGAGTTGTTTCGCTCGATCAACCTTGCCGCCGACGGCATTCACACCCTGCTGACGATGCGGGCCGACCTGCTTCGGCTTCGCGATGAACGACTGGCGCCGGCCGAGGGTGATCTGGCTTACCTCCTGTCGTCATGGTTCAACCGAGGCTTCCTCGAGCTTCGGGCGATCGACTGGAACACTCCCGCCGAGACGCTCGAGAAGCTGATCGAGTACGAAGCCGTCCACGAGATTCGAGGCTGGGACGACCTTCGCCGACGGCTCGAAACCGATCGCCGTTGCTACGGCTTCTTCCATCCGTCACTCCCCGCCGAGCCGTTGATCTTCGTCGAGATCGCACTCGTCCACGGACTCGCAACCCGAATCGGCGACGTCATCGATGCACCTGTACCCGACGACGATCTCACCGATCCCGACGGTGTCGAACCAGCCGACACGGCGATCTTCTATTCGATCACCAACTGTCAGGCCGGACTGCGCGGCATCCCGCTCGGCGACTTTCTGCTCAAACAGGTCACCGAAGAACTCCAGGCGACCGTGCCGAGCCTGACCCGCTTCTCGACCCTCTCCCCCGTCCCTGGCCTTCGACGTTGGGTCGACGAGGACCACATCGAGGTCGACCCCTCCGAAGCTGGGCTCCGACGGTTGACCGCTCGCTACCTGCTCCACGCAAAACGCAAGGGCGAACCTCGCGACCCGGTCGCTCGATTCCACCTGCGTAACGGTGCCCGCCTCGAGCAGATCAATGTCGGCGGTGACCGCTCCCTCAAAGGCGAGGCCGAATCGTTCGGTGTGCTCGTCAACTACCTCTACGATCTCGACACGCTCGCCGAGAATCACGAGGCGTACGTCAACGAACGACGGGTCACCCACTCGGCCCGGGTCGCTGATCTCCTTACCGAGTAGCGTCGCGATCATGGCGTCCGACGATTCGCTACGCGACGCGTTGGCACGGGCCATGCACGGGTTCGCCGCCGTCGTGGCCGACCTCGACGAGGCCGACTGGGATCAACCATCGATGTGCGATGGATGGTCGATCGGCGACGTCGTCGAACACATCATCGGCGGCGACCGATTCGCTCGGATCGTGCTCGGCGGAGGAACCCTCGATGAGGCCATTGCCACGGTGTTCGGCGTCGATCATCTCGGTGATGACCCCACCGTGGCGGTAGTCGACGCATCGACCGCCGCACGAGCCGCGTTCGCCGATTCACTCGATCGCCTGGTCGACCATCCCGTCGGCCGAATCCCCGCTCGCCGCTTCATCGGCTTTCGAGTTTTCGATCAGCTCGGACACACATGGGACATAGCGGCCGCACTCGATCGACCGGTTGTGCTCGACCCGGTCGCAGTCAGCGTGGCGCTCGACATTGCCGAGATCGAGCGCGCCATGATCGACAGCTCGCCCCACTTCGCCGACGCACCCAAGGTCGACGACACAGACACAGCTGCGGACGCAGACACAGACTCAGACGAGCAGGACCGCTTTCTCCGGGCGATCGGCCGGTCAGTCTGACGGTGGGTCGACGAACGTGTCGTTCACGGTGTCGCGCCACAGCGTCACCCAGCGACGACAGCCACCCGAACAGAACCAGGCCTCGCGCACCACGCCTCGCTCGTTGTTGTGCATGTAGGCCCGATCGAGGTCGCGAGCATCCGGTTCGGTGATCGAATCGGGCACGACCGGGATCTCGCCGTGCACCCAATGATCGATCGGGAGCGGGCCACACGTCGGACATGGGATACGAAGACTCATCAGTGGGTACCTGCCGATCCACGATCAGCCAGCGTGCGGTCCCGCTCGAAGCGGTCGAGCGCAAAGGGCGCGATCAACTCGGGGGTGGCGCCGGTTGCGATTCGCTCCGCCAGCATTTCGCCACCCGCCGGAATCGCCTTGAACCCCCAGGTTCCCCATCCGGTCGTGACGAGAAAACCGTCAACACCGGTGTCGCCGATGATCGGCGAGTAGTCAGGCGACATGTCGCAACTTCCCGCCCATTGCCGCAGCACCCGAAGGTCGCGCAGGAACGGCATCACGGTGATCGCCCGATGCGCCAGCGACGCCAACAGATCATGGGTCGCTCGTCGGGAATAGCTGGGCTGTCGATCGATCTCTGCGCCGAGCAGCATCTGACCGCGAGCGGTCTGTGAGACGTAGAAGCCGAGATCACCGGAGGCAACGATGGGATCGAAACTCCGCTCGTAGCGGTTGGTGACATAGGCCTGAAGTGGATGCGTCTTGACCGGCAGCCGCACACCGGCCATCGCCGCCAGTCGGGTGACATCTCCGCCAACCGCCGACACCACGACCCCCGCACCGATTCGACCGCTCGGCGTTTCGACGCCGACCACCCGGTCGCCGTCACGGACCAGACCGGTCACCTCGGTGTGGGGCGTGACATGCACGCCCCGTCTCATCGCACCCTCGGCCAACGACCAGACCACCCGGTCGTGGCGGGCCGTCGCGCCCTGGTGATACGACGCGCCCATGACGTCGGGGAAGCCTCCGCCGCAGGTGAGGTCGATCTCCGGGCACACGTCGGCGATCTCGTGCGGCTCGAGGTAGACGGTCTCGGCCCCAAACGCCTGATTGACCGCCGCCCGAGCACGCTCGCGGCGCACGCCGCCTTCGGAGTGCGCCATCCAGAGCAAGCCCTTGCGGTCGTGCATCATCGTCCGGCCGGTCTCGTCCTCCAGGCGCCGGTAGCGCTCGACCGAGTGTTGGTAGAACCGCACCGCTTCAGGAATGCCGTAGTTGGAGCGAATCACCGTGGTGTTGCGCCCGCTGTTGCCCCCGCCGATGTAGCCGGCTTCGAGCACGAGCACGTCGGTGATGCCGTGGCGAGTGGCGAGGTGGTACGCCGTCGACAGGCCGTGCCCGCCGCCCCCGACGATCACGACGTCATAGGTGGGTTTCGGTTCGCTCCAGGTGAGCGAGATTTCGGTTTCGGGATGTTCGTTCACTCGAACACCTCGTGGAGCCGTTCCTCGAATTCATCAGCGACCGCGCCGAGAACCAGCACCCACCACTCGCCGTCGGCAACGACCAGCTTGGCGGGAACGCCGAGGATCATGCCTTGCCCGAGCCCGCTCGCCGGGGCCGGCCACGCAGCACCCGCACGCATCAACTCGGCGCCGACGATGGGAGAGACTCGGAAACGGGCCCAGCCGGTGTCAACGAAGACGATGGCGTGGGGTTCCGGCGCTTCGACGTGGCGAACACCGACGAGCAGAACGTCATCGGGCGCGAGCCGAAGCGGGGTGGCATCAGCGGGCCAGACGGCGGCATCGAGGGCCTCGGCCGTGGACGCGATGCGGACCGCGGTCACGACCTCTCGGACAGCAATGTCAGCCACGGGCACGACCTCCGTCGGGGTCATAGAACGGCAGATCGACTCGCCGTGCCGTCTGTCCGTCGATCACGAACGTGTTCGGGAGGTCGCCGTCGACGGTACGAATCCACGCAAGCATGACGGCGTGACCGAGGGTCGGGGACCAGGCCGACGACGTGACGTAGCCGGCGTACTCGCCGTCGGTTCGCCAGACGACGGCTCCTTCGAAGGGGGCTGTGTCATCACACACCAACCCGACGAGCATCTTGTCGAGCGGAATCTTGTTCGTTCGCTCGATCGCAGACCGGCCCACGAAGTCACCGCCGGCGTCGAGGTTGACCATCCAGTCGTGATGGAGCCGTCGTGGTGTCGAGTCGTAGTCGGAATCCTGCCCGACGATGATGTGCCCCTTCTCGAGCCGCAGGCGAGTCAGTGCGTCGAGCCCGTGCGGCGCAACGCCGAAACCGGCGCCGAGGTCGAGGAGCGCCCGCCACAACTCGACCGACCGATCGAACGGGTGGTGGAGCTCGTAGCTGATCTCGCCGGTGAAGCTGAGCCGCACGACCCGGCACGGCACACCGGCGATGGCCGTTGTGTGGTGGCGCAGCATCGCAAGCGGCTCGGCGAGGCCAGCCCGTTCCATCAGCTCGGTGGCCCGTGGACCGGTGACGTTGATCGCTCCCAGCGCCATCGTGACATTCATCCACCGAACATCGAGGTGAGCGGTCCAATCGCGGACCCACATCTCGGCGAAGCTGGCACCACCGGACGTCACCGTGACGTAAAAACGATCGCCCTGGGCTTCGCGCAAGATCATGCCGTCATCGACGACCGAGCCGCGCTCATCGAGCATGAGGACGTACCGGCTCCGGCCCGGGCGAATGGTCGAGACGTCGGTCGGGAACAACCGTTGCAGCGCCACCTCCGCATCGGGGCCCGCAACCATGAACTTGCCGAGCGTCCCGACATCGCCGAGGGAAACAGCATCACGGACGGCGTGATACTCAGCGTCGACGTCGCCGTAGGTCCACGGACGCCACCAACCACCGAGGCGATCCATCGTGGCACCCGCAGCGAGGTGCGTGTGATGGAGCGCGGTGCGGGGGACGGCGGGGTGATGCCTCCCCGCTGCGAGTTCGCCGAGCGTGGCTTGGCGAGCGACCGGCCGAGCGGTGAACGCAGGCTCGAGGCGGCCGCCTCGGTCGAGCACCACCCGCCGGAGATACGGAAGGGAGTCGGCGCCTTGCGTTGCGCCGGTGCCGGCGAGCGTTGCTCGCTTCAGCAGCTCCATGTCGGTGAAGCCGCGGTCCCAGGCGTCATGCAGGTCGGCGATCGTGACGCCGTTGCTGTAGCAAACAACGCCCTCGGACGGCATCGGCGGAGGTTCGGCCGAGACGGCGGCATCGCCAACAACGGTGACGTCCGCTCCCCCCATTCGAGCCACGACATCGTTGGGGGTCGTACCGAGATCGATCACCGCCGAATCGCATGGGTGTCGTTCACCATCGATCACCACCGCAGCGACGACGCCGGTGCCCTCGAATCGTTCGGGGGGCGTCGTCACCCGCACGACTCGGCCCAGACCAACCCCGGCCGCTTCGAGTCGAGCGGCGGCGCCGGGGGTGTAGAGCCCGGCCAGATCGGTTCCCGGGCAGACCGGCATGATCGGCAGTGAGCCAGTCGCCACGATGACATGGTTTGCGTGGGCGTGAATCATGCCGTCGTCGGTACGCACCACGACGAGCGGGCCGGGAAAGATGCCCACGACCTCTTCGCCGGCGTGGGCGTCGTACATGACGGCCCCATCGTGCTCCGCTGCCGCGGCCTGGCCTGCGGGCCCGCCCCCCACGACCACGGTCGGGTGGTGGACGTTCTGAACCGTCGTCGACGCCGGGCTCGGCGGTCCGCTGGGAAGCACCGGAGGTGTGTCAGCACGACGTGACCGCACGACCATCCCGTCCCTGGCTCGTGTGAACGCAGTGTGTCGGTACGCCACCCCATCGATGTCGGCCAGGCTGTGCGGCGACACCCCTTCCGTGCACAGCACCCCGCCTCCGCTCGGGTGGATGCCCGCCCGGGCCAGTGCGGTCAAGACGTCGTCACCATCGACGAACGAGACGGCGACGCCGTCGAACGTGATCGTGCCCGGGTGCGACATCGACTCGGATCCTACGGCGGCCGCTTCGCCCATTCGCACCGGCCGCTCAGATGGTGAGCGACATCCCGATCGACGCAGGTGCAGTCGGTTCGAAGCCGAACTTGGCGTACAGCGCCGGGGCATGATCGTCAGCAATCAAGCTGACATAGGCGCTCGGGACCGCCGTTGCCCGCAGGTAGCCGACGAGCATCTCCATGATGCGGTACCCGATTCCCTGGCGCTGGTAGTCGGGGTCGACGGCCATGTCCACGATCTCGTAATTGAGCCCGCCATCGCCGACGATTCGTCCCATCGCAACGAGACGTTCGCCGTCTCGCACACACACGGCGTAGAGGGTGTGAGGAAGCCCTGCCTGGGCCGCTTCGAGCGAGCGTGCTCCCATCCCCGCCCGCTCCCGCATGGCAAGGAACTCCTCGGGCCTCGGCGTCTCCTCGAGGTACTGCAGCTCAGCCATGCCGGGGAGCGTACGGCACGGGTGTGACAAGCCGCCTACCGTTACCGCCCGTGGCCGACCGCTATCTCACGTTCTCCCGAGACGACTGGGCGGCGCTGCGCGCCGCGACGCCGATGACGTTGCGCGAGCACGACCTCGCACAGCTCCAAGGCATCAACGAAGAGATCGATCTCGACGAAGTCGCGGCGGTCTATCTGCCGCTGAGCCGCCTGCTCAATCTCTACGTGTCCGCCGTGCAAGACCTCCAACGGGTCACGTCGACCTTTCTCGGCTCGATCGCCCCGAAGGTGCCGTACATCATCGGTGTCGCGGGATCGGTCGCAGTTGGAAAATCGACGTTTGCTCGCATCTTGCAAGCCTTGCTGTCGCGCTGGCCCGACCACCCCCAGGTCGATCTCGTCACGACCGACGGATTTCTGTATCCCAACGCCGAGCTCGAACGGCGAGGCTTGATGGAACGCAAGGGCTTCCCGGAGAGCTACGACACTCGGGCCCTGGTCGACTTCCTGCGGGGGGTGAAGAGCGGCGAGCCGGAGATTCATGCGCCGGTCTACGACCACGTCTCGTACGACATTCGACCCGGTGAAACGGTGGCGGTGTGTCAGCCCGACATCGTGATCGTCGAGGGACTCAACGTGTTGCAAGTCGACCGCGCCAGCAGCGAGTTCGTGAGCGACTCGTTCGACTTCTCGATCTACGTCGATGCCGACGAAGCCGACATCGAGGAATGGTACGTCGAACGGTTCTTCGCCTTTCGCCAGTCGGTGTTCCGCAATCCCGACAGCTACTTCACGAACTTCGCCGGGTTGAGCGATGCCGAGGCCGAGCAGGTCGCTCGCAGCATTTGGGCGTCGATCAACGGCAAGAACCTGGCCGAGAACATCGCCCCGACCCGCGACCGGGCGAGCCTGATCTTGCACAAGGCCACCGACCACCGGGTCGGGCAGGTTCAACTCCGTCGACTGTGACGAATTAGCGTCGCCGCGATGGTGACGACGTCGCGTCCTCCGAAACCGCCGGTCGTACTCGACACCGTCGTCGATGATCCAGAGTCGATCCGCCAGATGGCCCGCGACAACGGGCCGTACTGGCAGCCCGGCCGAACGATCGCAACGTCGAAATCGGCGTCGGCGGTAGCCGCCAACGACGGTGACGATGACGACACCGATTTCGCCAACGCCATGGTCGGCCCCACCTTCCGAGCTCAGTGGGCGTTCGGTGAACCGATGGTCGATGGTGCCGCCGAACTGCTCCAGCACGAAGGGTTCACCGCAGCCGCTCGCCAGATGTACGGCTGGGAGCTCGTAGTGCCAGAGCAGGTCTACGTGAACCTGACCACGCCGATCGGGCGACAGGGGTTCAGTCACACCGACATTCCGGAGTTTCGTGGCGTCGACCGCCGCAACGCACCGGCGTGGCTGTTGACCGCGATGGGGGTGAGTCGGCTGTTCGAGAACGAACGCATCCACATCGTCACCGCGGTTGCCTGGTTCTACGAAGGCGAGGCGGGCGGATTCCGCTACTGGCCCGAAGGAAAGAACGGCCCATCGTTCCTCCACACCGACACGTGGAACACCGCAATCGTGGGCGACAACGACTTCATGCCTCACGAGGTGCAACGGGTCGGGCCGAGAGGTTCGGTCAAGCCGGAGGGAATGACGTTGAGCAGCGAGCTGCTCTGTGACGGGGCCGACTGGCACATCGTCGATCGAGGCACCGTGTTGGCGAGCTATCCCGACGAGGCGGTGCGCCTGTCGTTGTCGTGGAAAGCAAAGCTGTATCGCGATGACGCCGAGCAGGCGGACGCAGAGGCAGGCGTCGGCATCACGGTCGACGAGGCGATCAAACGGCTGGGCCAGGCGCTCGACCCCGAGCCGCTGGCCGGAGACTCCGTCGAGAGCCCGGCCCTCCGGGCCCAACTCGCCCGCCGCTTCTCCGCCTACGTCCCGTCCCCCGCGCCGAGCTGAGCCTTCAGCACTCGTCGGTGATCGAGGCCGGGGCGGGCCGGTCGGTGAGCAACGTGAAGGCAGCCGACCAGGTCGTGCACGGTTCGCCGGTGAAGTCGACGAACAAGACGTTCGGGTCGAGGACGGCCCAGACGAGCAACTCGGCCGCGCGCTCCGTGCCGCGGTCGTTCCATTCGTCAGCCGGATCAGCCCATGACGCCGAGCCGGTCGCCTCGACGAACGCAGCACGCGTCGCTGCGTCGGTGTTCTCGAACACCCATGCGTGGCCGAACTCGTGCGTCAACGCTTGGGCCTGCACCCGCACCTCGACGCCAGGGTCCTCGTGGGTCCAGCAGATCCGGACATGATCGACACCGTCCTCATTGCGCCAGTACGCCAGGTTCCCGCCACAGTCGGACCGTTCCGGATGAAAGCTGACAAGCGGTGGCGATTCGATGCCCAACCCCGCTTCGGTGAAACGATCAAGCGTGTCGGTCACCAACGCCGCCTGCGCCGGCGTCGGCGTGCGGTACGGCGAGAGCTCGGCCGGAACGAAACCAACGGTGGGCTCCACCGCCTCCGAGGCAAAGCCAGGAGACAGAGCGAAACAGAGGATCAGGATGGGGAAGAGCCGAAGTGAACGTGCCATGGCGGCACGTTCCGACGCGGCACTTTGGTGTCGTCTCGATCGGCTGAATCACGGCTTGGAGCGGCCCTTAAGGCCGAATTAAGCCCGTCGTTGCAACTTTCTCGCCACACCGACGATCAGTAGGGTCGATGCCAGGTGGGGAAGGAATCGGCATGGAGTTCCGGGTTCTCGGCGAACTGGAAGTCGAACGAAACGGCGACCTGGTCGACACCGGCGCCTACCGCCAGCGAGCACTCCTTGCGTTGTTGCTCACTGCGCCGGGCTCGGTGTTCTCCACCGACGCGATCATCGATTCGCTGTGGGGCGAGACCGGCGGATCCGACCGTCAGAACTCGGTGTGGGTCTATATCTCTGGCCTTCGCAAGGCACTCGACCCCGACCGGGAGAAACGCAGCGACGGCACCGTCTTGTTGACCCGCTCGCCGGGCTATCTGCTCTCGGTCGACGCCGATCAGATCGACGCAGTCCGGTTCGAGCGCCAGGTCAGTGAAGGGCGGCTGCTCACGGACGCCGACCCGGCGGCAGCGTCGATCGTGCTCGGCGAGGCGCTTGGACTGTGGCGGGGCCGCCCCTACGAGGCGTTCACCTACGAGTCGTTTGCCCAACCCGAGATCGCCCGGCTCAGCGAGCTGCGGCTCGAAGCGGTCGAGGCTCGGCTCGACGCTGATCTTCGACGGGGCCTCACCCGCGAACTGATCTCCGAGCTGGAATCACTCGTGCGAGCGCACCCCTTGCGGGAGGCGTTCACGGGACAGCTCATGACCGCGCTCTACCGCTCGGGCCGTCGAGCCGATGCCCTCCGAGCATTCCAGCATCTGTCGACGCGGCTCGGCGAGGAGCTCGGCATCGAGCCGACCGCACCCGTACGACGATTGGAGTCAGCGATCGTCACCGGCGAGGCGGCGACCACTGCACCGGCCCCGATCACAGTGTCGGGACCTCAGCCAGGGCTTGCCGTACGGGGATACGAGCTACGTGAGCTTCTGACGACGAGCGTCGCCGGCGACGTGTACCGCGCCTATCAACCAGCGATGGGCCGCGAGGTCGCGGTCACGGTCATTTCCGCCGAACTGGCCGACGATCCGGATCAGATCCGGCGTTTCGAGGCGGACGCACAGATCGTTGCGTCGATCGACAGCCCCCATCTCGTGCCGCTCTACGACTTCTGGCGTGAACCCGGTGCCGCCTACCTCGTCACACGACTGCTGCCCGGTGGCGACCTTGCGAGCCGCCTCGAGCAGGGTGCGTTGACCCCGGCCGAGGCGGCACACTCGCTCACGCAGCTCGGCGACGCGCTCGCTGCCGCACACCGGGCCGGTATCACGCACCATCACGTGACGACGAGCGATGTTCTGCTCGACGACGATGGCAACGCGTACCTCGCCGGGCTGGGACGCATGTCCCGCGACAACACCGAAGATCGACGTCCGGATGTCGTCGGGCTCGCAACCGTCGCCGCGCAGATGCTGACAGGCCTCGAAGGTGATCTCGAACAGATTCGCGGGGCGCTTGCGCCAGCCGTGCGCGACACGCTCGCGGACTGTCTCGCGGACCCGGTCGATGTAGCGGCACTGACGGCGACGTTGCGCGATGTGCTCACGAACGGCGCCGCCATCAACGCAACGGTGGAGACGGTCGACCTCGACAATCCCTACAAGGGTCTCCGTGCGTTCACCGCGGCCGACACCGACGATTTCTGGGGGCGGGAGCGTCTGGTCGAACGGCTCGTCAACCGCATCGCCCATCCGGGCCGCTCGGGTCGGTTCATCGCCATCGTCGGCCCGAGCGGGAGCGGCAAGTCGAGTGTGGCCCGAGCGGGGCTACTGCCCGCCCTTCGCGACGGCGCGGCACCGGATTCGAGGCGCTGGTTCACGACCGAGATGACGCCGGCGCCCCATCCGTTCGAAGCGCTCGAAGACGCCTTGCTGGCGATCGCAGTCGACCCGCCGGTGTCGATGGTGGAAACCCTGCTGGAACCGGCCGGCATCCAACGCGCACTCAACCGCATCCTCCCCGACGACGGGTCGAACGTCGTCTTGGTGATCGACCAGTTTGAGGAGCTGTTCACCCAGGTCGAACCATCGACCGCCGCTGACTTCATCGATTCCCTGACCGAGGTGATCGAGGAAGCCCATGGACGCCTGCGGGTGGTCGTGACATTGCGGGCCGACTTCTATGACCGGCCGCTGCGCCACCCTGCGCTCGGCGAGCTGTTACGCGACGGCACCGAAGTCATCACCGCCATGACGCCGGACGAGCTCGAACGGGCGATCACGGGGCCGATCTCGGGCCTGCCGATCGAGTTCGAGACCGGGTTGGTGGCCGAGCTCGTCCACGACGTGATCGACCGCGACGGCGCCCTTCCGCTGTTGCAATACACCTTGACCGAGTTGTTCGATGGTCAGGTCGGTGGCCAGATCACCTCCGACGCCTACCGCTCCCTCGGTGGAGTTTCCGGTGCGCTGGTCGCCCGAGCGAACGGCCTGCTGACCCGTCTCGGCGATGATGCCACCGACGCGACCCGGCAGATCTTTCTTCGGCTCGTGACCCTCGGCGAAGGCGCCGGTGACACCCGACGCCGGGTGCTGCGCACCGAACTCGATCAGTTACCGATCGACGGACGCACCCTCGAAGGCATCTTGGAGACGTTTGGTCGGCATCGACTGCTGAGCTTCGACCGCGACCCGGTGACCCGCAGCCCGACCGTGGAGATCAGCCACGAAGCCTTGCTTGCCGAGTGGGCCGTCCTTCGCGAGTGGGTCGACGCCGCCCGCCACGACGTCCGCCATCAGCGACGTCTCGCCGAATCGATGCAGGAGTGGATCGACTCGGATCGACGTGCTGACTACCTCCTCCGTGGTGGTCGTCTCGAACAGCTCCGCGGCTGGTCAACTTCGACAACGCTTTCGTTGGCCGAGGAGGAGCAAGCGTTTCTCGACGCAAGCGTTGCCGAACGGGATCGAGCCGCGGCGGGCGAACGCAAACGCGAGCAACGCGCCGCTGAAGCCGAGGCCGCGGCGACCCAACGTTCTCGTCAGCTTCGAATCGCGAGCGGGGTCGCCGTCGTGGTGGCCATCCTCGCGGTGTTCGGTCTGTCGCAATGGCTCGCAGCCGATGACGCGAGAGCGACGGCCGAAGACGAACGAGAAGCAGCAGAGGGTGCCCGCGCCGTCGCCGACGAAGCGAGGATCGCCGCCGATGAGGCGCGTATCGCAGCCGAGCAGGCTCAGAGTGATCGTGACGCGCTCGCGACGGCGACGGCGTACGTGAAGGCGTCGGAGACCACCTTTGGTCCCGACCCGGAACGCTCTTTGCTCTACGCCGTCGAAGCGATTCGAGCGACCACCGACCTCGGCTTCGCAACGGAAGAAGCGGTCGACCGGGTCCACTGGGCGCTCCAACGCCTCGGCGTGCGGTTCGACCTCGGCCCCGATCCGAGGACCACGATTCGTTCGGGGCCCTATGGCGTGACCGGCGTCTACTTGCTGTCGCCGGCCGCCCTTGTCGCACTCGCCGATGACACGACCGCTCGACAACTGACCACCGAGGAGTGCGTCGCGGCAACGGAGCAGCCATGCCTCCCCGGCCGTGAGATCCCGGCAGAACTCCCCCTGCAGTTCGGTGAAGCCCGGTATCGCGCCGACGTGCCCCAGATTCTTGCCGCGGACAGCCAGCTCGAACTCAGCGGTACGACGGTGACGGTCGTGCCGAACGATTCGAGCAGCATCGACGGTCTCATCGCCGAGTTCGATCGCTTCACCCAAGCGACCGGCATCCGGATCGACGTGCTTCGCAGCGACGTTGCTGTGAGTGAGTTCAGTGTGTCGGAAGTGATCAGCGAACCCGACGTCAGGATCGGCTTCTCTCCGTCGACACCGCCAACGGTCATGGACCTGTCGACGTTCATCGACATCGATCGGTTCCGAGCCGATTACGGCGACTATCTCACCGAACTCTTGAGCACCGTCGGCCCCAACGGTCCGGAGCTGCGCCAGGTGCCCGTCAATCTCGGTCCCCGGGCGGTGGTTGCGTACGCGAAACCGGCGTTCGAGGCGGCCGGGTTCGAGGTCCCCGCGACCTTCGATGAGTTGGTCTCGATCTCCGAGCAGATCGTCGCCAACGGCGACACGCCCTGGTGCTTTCGGTGGGAAGCTGGGCTGTTCACCGGCTTCTTCGGTACCGACCTCCTCGAGTCGCTCACGTTGCACACCGCCGGAACGGCCTTCTATGACCGGTGGGCCAAGGGCGATGCCGGCTTTACGAGCGATGCCGTGCTCGAAGCGGCTCGACAGAGCGAACGTTTGCTGTTCGGCGACGGATTCGTCGACGGCGGGTCCTCAGGGATCACCTCCCGCTTCTTCGGCGATGGTCTCGTCCAGCTGCTCGACGGCCCGACGGGACCGGCCTGCTCCTTCACGCTGATCTCCTCGTCCGACATAAACCGGCTAGGGACAACCAGTGCGACGTCTCCGCTCGGGGTTCTGGGTCGCGACATCGGCTTGTTCATGATGCCGCCGATCGACGGGCCCTCAAACGCGATGATCGGCGGGGGGACCATGGCGTCCGCATCGAACGATCGCCCCGAGGTTCGGGCGCTGATGCGTTTCATCGCCAGCCCAGTGTTCGGCGAGGCCTGGGCGGGCAGCGAGCGCAACGGTCAGGAGGCGTTCACGGCGAGCAATCAACGGTTCGACACCGAGACCTTCCTGGCCGGGGCTCTTCCTGAGGAGGCCGCGACCCGGATTGCCGTCAACGAGGCGCAGCTCGTCGCACTTCGCGACGGCACATGGCGGTTCGAAGCCAACGGTCTGATGGATCCGAGCTTCGGTGTGCTCGCGGGTTCGAGCGGTCTGGGGTCGCAGGCGACGTTTCTTCGAGGCATGACCGATTGGGCGAACCAGGTCGCTCCGATCGAGGAGATCTTCGTCCGTCTTGATGAAGAACGCGCCCGCCTGGCAACGGCCGACGACTGACAGAAGTGGTCTACAGACCCCGTCAGGAGAGAGCTGTCGACAACGTGGTCAGAACTCGTTGCGGATGGCGTAGGTGAGCGTGGCGCCGATGAGCATGCACACGGCTACGACAGTCCACATCGTCGCGTAGCCGTATTCGTCGATCGTCCAACCGGTGACGAGCGGGCCTGCGAACACGCCGAGGTAGATGCCCATCTGGGTAATGCCCGAGGCAGCGCCCGCCGCATCGCCGTTGGCCCGCATGATTCCGAAGTTGGTGAAGACCGGCCAGGACCAGCCCGCGCCAAAGGCGAGAAACGTCGCCGCGACGTGAAGCGCTTCGACACGTGGTGCGAGACCCACCATGCCGATCGCGCCGACGGACGCCATGATCGCCGCCATCGTGTACGGCCGGACCGCCATCGTGTCGTTGCGCACACCCCAGAACAGTCGTGCGGAGATTCCGAAGAGTGCGCCGAGGCTCAACAGCCAACCAGCGGTGCCTTCGCTCAAACCGGCATCGACACCGGAAGCCACGAGCCATGACGTCAGGCCACCCGCCGAGAACGAGAGGAACGAGCCACCGATCAGCGACCAGTACAACGCCCGTTTCGACGACACCGGCTTCGCCGAGCGCAATACGTCAACGCCACCCGGCTCGATGAACCGCAGCACCATCACGAGCCCGGCCGCAGCAATCGCCACACCGAGCACGAACGCCGACCGCCAGCCGAGCGTCAACGCGAGCAGCGGCACCGTCGCGCCGCTGATCATCGCCGCCGACGGCATCCCTGACTGTTTGATCGCGATGGCGAGCCCGAGGCGAGGCAGGCGGGCACGAGTGAGCGCGAGGTTGACCGCAGTCTGGTTCGCTGCGTTGACCACACCGCACACGGCAAGCAAGGCGACGACGACACCGAAGGAATTCCCGATCGTGGCGATCAGGGTCTGGGCGACGATCGTGACGCACAGGCATCCGACGAGCTGACGTCGAGGCCCGATGTGTTGCACAAGACGCCCACCGAGGATCGATGCGAACGTCGCGGCGAGGAAGTAGGTCCCCATCGCCCATCCGTAGCGACCGGCGCTGATGCCGAACTCGTCGATGACCTGGACCGAGACGGCGCCGACGAGAAAGCCGGGATAGACACAACCGATCGTCGCCACGACCGAGGTCGCGATGATCGAACGGGTCGCCGGCGATCCGACCGCAGCCAAGGGCGTGGGAGCGCCGGTCACCTCAGCGGGCGGCGTGGATCGTGCGGATGATCGGGTCAGCGTCCGGGGCGATGCTCGACCGCAGTTCGTCGAGCACCGTCGCGGCCAGTGCTTCGGCGTCGGGGCCGAGCGTGTCGACGATGAAGACGGCATTGACCGTCGTCTCGGTGAGCGCCGTGCGCGTCGTTTGCCGCCAGTTCCACCGGCGACACGTGGCGCCCGTGTCGTCGCGCCAGATCGGCTCGCCGGCGTCGACGGTTTCGATGATCGGTTCGCCATGGTCGGTGGTGGCAAAGGTCTCGTCGCCAACCGCTCGGACGAGCCGAAGGTCGCCGTCGTAGTGATCGACGTCTTCCACCCCGATCGGCACGCCGTGCACGACGGAGATGGCGTTGTAGAGATCGGTCACCCGATTGATGCGGGGCAGCCCGCCTTTGGCGGCGCGACGGCGCAACGCATCGGCGCTGGGCCGGGTTCGCTTCGGCTTGGCACCGAACGAACGGAATGCGTCGAGCCACCGTTCGACCTGGGCCGACGCGGCCTCGTCGTCGCCGGGCTCCTGCATTCGTTCCTCGGCGGCGACCAGTGCAGCCTCCGCAGTGGCATCGGTCGGGCCCGACACGAGCCCGCCGACCACCATCAAGCCGGCGCAATAGTCGGGGCAGAATTCGAAAATGGCCGAGTCGACCGAGATGCGGTCGGCCCATCCCTCGAGGTCGTCCTGGCTGCGGGTCACGAATCCTCCGCGTGGTCGAACGTGAGCCGCGCTTCGGTCTCTCCATCGACGATCTGTCCCGTCGGCACGAAGCCACGGCGTTCGTAGAACGGCCGGGGACCGCCGACGCCTTCCTCCCATGAGACGACGAGGGTCGACGCTCCCCAGGCCCGAGCCTGATCGATCACCAGGTCGAGGACGCGGTCGCCGATGCGGCGGCGTTGGTGACGGCGGTCGACCATGAGCCGCCACAGGTACGGCTCGGGGTGTGCGTCGGTGACCTCGGCCATCATGACGAACCCGACGAGTTCACCGTCGGCGACAACCGCCCGGTACCACGGCACGACCGCCGCTCCATCGACGACCTCGGGCACCTGGGCGTGGGCGAACGATGCCAGGTTCGGCGAGACGAATCGCTCCTGGCTCTTGTGGGTGACGAGCCGATAGACGTCTGGTTGGTTGTCGGGTGTGACCTCGATCAACTCGACGACAGTGGGCCGATCGGTCGGCCGTGCTCGCCAGTCGTCGTAGTCCGCTCGGGTCATGCCATAGAGCAGGTCGTCGCTGTTGTCGTCACCCACCCAGAACGACAGGCGCGTGAGACCTTCGTAGCGCATGCCGAGGTTCTCGAGTACCCGAGCCGACCGGTGATTGTCGGGGTGCAGCATGCCGCAGACCCGAGTGATCTCCGGTCGAGAAAAGAGGTAGTCGACGAGCGCACTGGCGGCCTCGGTGGCGTAGCCGTGGCCCCATCCGGTGCGAGCGAGCGTGTAGCCGATCTCGGCGGTCCGGCCCGCGTTCGACAGGTGCAGCGCGAGATCGCCAAGAGTGGCGCCGTCGCTGCGACGTTCGATGGTGAGCATCCACCATTCGTCGATCGGAGGGCTGTCCATCGCCTCCAGCTCGGCCACGACCCGCTCGGCACTCGCCCTCGGATACGGCGTTTCCCACGACTGCAGTTCGGCGACCTCGGGATCGTTGCGTCGTTCGTACAGGGCATCGGCGTCGCCCGCTCGGAACGGGCGAATCAGAAGTCGTTCGGTGACGAGAGGATCGAACATGAGCTCTGGTCTAGGCGATCTGAAACGGAATCGGATCCTCAGCCGCGCCAAGCGCTCGATGCAGCGTCGCGAATGCGGCGGCGTCGACACGAACCCCGAGGTCGGGGAACGGGGCTGCGATCACCGCAACCGGTTCGCCCTCCATGGCCGGCACGGTGAGGTCTCGAGGCGTACAGCCCAACCCGCTGGGGGTGACGATCGTGATGAGGTCGGGCGCACCTGCCACCCGGCGCCCCTCGACGAGGAGCTGGAGGTGACTGTCGACCGACAGCACCGACAGTGGGCCGGAGGCCGTCTCGACCTCGATCTCGACGTGTTCGGTACCGTCGAGCGCCAACGTCGACCGGGTCACCCGACCTCGCCCGGCGAGTACCGCACCGTCGATCACCCGGACGAGTTCGGTGACGGGGTCGCTGCTGTGATGGGCTGACGCTTCGATCGCAAGTCCGGCGGCTATCGCAGCGCTGAGCAGCCCCGGAACCGACGCCCGGCGAGCGGTCGCGCCGCGCATCGCCCACGACGCACCACCGATCGGGCCATCGGATGGACTGCGATCGACTGCGGTTCGCAGCGAGCGGTCGACGAGGGCCAGCGAATCGGCCTCGTAGGTGGTGATGTCGACCCCGTCGCTCACGACCGCTCGCTCCGGATGGATGCCGGCTGCGGCCCAGGTGGTTTGTGCGAAGTGTCCGGCGGCACGCAACCCGCCCCCTGCGTCGACGACCGGGATCCCGAGGTCGGCGGCGACCGAACACGCAAGCAACGACGAGACGACACCGAGGTCATGGGCCAGAACCGCGTCGAACGGTCCGCCGGTGCGTGCGCCGAGCGCCTCGAACGCCTTCACCGTCGCCACGACCGAGGCAACCGTGCGGGGCCGATCGAGCGCCAGCGGCGCCGCAACCCGAGCCGAATCGGGTAGTTCGTCGAGCGATACGAGACCGATCTTGGTGGATCCGAGCCGGGCGGCGAGTTGCGAGACGATGATGCGGCCCTGCACCATCGACCCGCCCCCGCCGCATGCGAAGACCGAAGCGCCCGCGGAGAGCGCGTCGATCTCATCGATCCCGATGTGTCGCGAGGGGGAGAGGTCGACGCCCGCTGTCATCCCGTGCACCTTTCGAGTGCGCTTCGTGGCAAAAGGCTATCGATTGATCACCGTCCGTTCTGGGATGGCTGAGGCCGGCGGCTCGTCAACCAGCAACGCCATTGAGTTCCGCGACGGTGTCGACCAGATCGCCGGTCTCGACGAAATCAACGGCGAGCACGGTCGGGAGGCGCCCTCGTTCGCTCTCGCACTCCTCGACCCGGTCGAGCAATGCGTTGCGGCTGTTGATCGAGGCGGCGGCCTCTTTCACCGGGATGCCGGTGGTGAGCCAGTGGTTGATCAAGAAGAGGTCGTTGCTGTCGTCGCCTCGGTTGGGGGCACAGGAGAAGTCACTGCGCAGCCCGAAGGTGAAGGGGGTTTCGGTAAAGGCGGTATCCCACATGTTCTGGAACCAGCTGTCCGGGCTTCCGCCGTTTTCGCCGTAGACCAGGACTCGTTCGTCGGCGTCGATCAGTTCGCCGAGGGTCGGCCAGGGTGTGCCGGGCGCATGGGTGTGGAC
>JBCCYT010000049.1:0-25532 GCA_039188975.1 Actinomycetota bacterium | reverse complement strand
GGGGCCGTCACCTACGCCCTGTACGAATGGGTGCGGCGCCTCGACGGCATCGTTCTCGCCGAAGCTCGCACCGCCGCGACCGTCACCTTGTTGGCGATCGGCCTGACGATCCTCGTCTTGGTCAGCCGGCCACTCAAGCCGTGGAAGCTCGGGCTCGCCGCCGGTATGGCGAGCCTCTATGGGCTGGTGATGCTCATCCCCTTCGGGCGGGACTATTTCGAGCTCGATCTGCCGTCGGGCCACGCGTGGGCCGGCGTCGCGGCCGCCTCGGTCGTCGGGTCGATCGGGGTCTGGGTCACCAGCCACTTCTTCGGTCCCGAAGACGCAGGCCGGGCCTGACGGTTCAGGAAATCCTCAGCTTCGCCTCATCTTCGTCTCACCGCAGACCAACATGGTGAAGGTCTCATGAGCAATGACGCAGCGACATCGACGGCGCCGACCAGCGTCACCATCGTCGAGGACGACCAGTCCGTCCGGGAAATGCTCGCGGCCGTGCTCAGTCACGAGGGCTACGCGGTCACGAGCCACGACACCGGCGCCGCAGCACTCGCTGACCCGACGACCCGGGCCGCGGATGTCATCGTGCTCGACATCGGCTTGCCCGACATCGACGGTCTCGAGATCTGCGGCCAGCTCCGCTCCGGCGGTCATATCGGGCCGATCCTCATGCTGACCGCGCGGCACACCGTGGGCGACCGGGTCGCCGGGCTCGACGCCGGTGCCGACGACTACCTCGTCAAGCCGTTCGCCCTCGACGAACTCCTCGCCCGGGTACGGGCGATGGCTCGCCGCACCACCATCACCGTGACCGCGCACGACACCGAGCGGCTGTCGCTCGGCGATGTCGACATCGATCTCGGCATGCGCACGGTCAGCCGCGCTGGCGTACCCGTCGACCTCACGAAGTACGAGTTCGACCTGCTGCGGCTCCTCGTCGCCAACGCACCGATGGTGCTGTCGCGAGACGTGCTCTACGAACGGGTCTGGGGCTACGACCAGGAGAACGCGTCGAACTCGCTCGAAGTCTTCGTGTCACAGCTCCGCAAGAAGCTCGAGGCCGACGGCGGTGAACGCATCATCCACACCGTTCGCGGGGTCGGCTACACCGCTCGTCTCTCGTGAGACTCAGCGCTCGCCTCACCATCGTCTTCGGCATCTTCGGGTTGCTCGTCGTCACCGTCGTTGCGTCGCTGTCGTGGCTGCTCGCCGTGCGCGAGATCGAGACGTCGACCGACGACGAACTCGTGGCGCGCGCCGCGGTGCTCGACACCCTCAATCAGATCGATGCCGAGACCCTGGCCCAGTTCGGCCGCACCCCTACCGTCCCCACCAACGTTCTCGGCATCGAAGGCAGCGGCGGTCAAGTCTTCGATGTGAGTGGCGCGCTGCTCGGCGGCGACAACATCGCCTTCCCCGTCACCATCACCGATGAGTTCCGCGCTGGGGAGTCGAGCTTCTCGACCGAAACCGTCGATGGGCGCACCTACCGCGTCTACACGGTCCGCTTCCCCGACGACGTCGCTCCCCAACTCGCCGCCCTCGACGCCTACGGGGTGCAGCTCTATCGAGACATCACCGCCCAGGAAGATGCCATCGCGACGCTGGCCGTCCGGCTCGCCGTACTCGGCGTCGTCGCGTTGACGACGGTAGCTGCCGTGAGTTGGTTCGTCGGCCGCCGCCTCGCCGCGCCCATCCGCAAACTCACCGACGCCGCCGAGCACCTCACCGACCCGGGTGCGCCGCCGAGCCGCATCGAGGTCACCCGCAACGACGAGGTCGGGCAACTCGCCGACTCGTTCAACCGCATGGCCGCCGACCTCGAAATCGGGCGTGAGCAGCAGCAACGGCTCGTCGCCGACGCCAGCCACGAACTTCGCACCCCACTCACCTCGCTGCGGATGCGCGCCGACTTCCTGGCGTCGTTTGACGATCTTCGCCCCGAACATCGGGCGATCGTCGAGGGCGCGGTCGTCGATGTGGAACAGCTCACCGCCCTGGTGGCCGACCTGATCGACCTGGCCACCGACTCGGGCCGGCCCGACGAGCAAGCCGAGCATCGACGCCTTGCCGACATCGTGCGCGAGGTCGCCGAACGCACCGAGATCGCTGCTCGGGTACCGATCACCGTCGACGCTGACGACAGTGTCGCCACCGTGTTCCCCGGCATGGTCCGCCGCGCCGTGCAGAACCTGGTCGACAACGCCGTGAAGTACGGCCCCGACGAAGGGCCGGTTCGCATCGAGATCGACGACCGACGCATCACGGTCGTCGACCACGGCCCCGGCATTCCCGACGAAGACCTCGCCCATGTCTTCGACCGGTTCTTCCGATCGCCGAAGGCCCGATCCCGACCGGGCAACGGCATCGGTCTTGCCATCGTGAAGCAGGTGGCTGACATCCACGATGGCGACGTGTGGGCAACGAACGACGCGACCGGCGGCGCCCGCATCGGCTTCTCGGTGACCGCCACCCGCAGCTGAGACCAACCCTTCAGCAACACCTCAGGTCACCCTCACCGCCACCTCAGGCTGCTCCTCGAAGGTTCATCCATCCCCCCTGACGTGAATGGATGACCCAGATGAAACGAACCCTGCTCTTGTTCCTCGGCCTCACACTCGTGGCCACCGCCTGCGGCGGCGACGGCGAGGACGAGGTATCGGCGGCGCCGACGATCGTCGTCGAAGGCGCGGCCGACACCGGATCCGCCGACACTGGAGGGTCGACCGACGATTCGGTCTTGGCTGAAGACACTGTCTCCACCGAAGACACCGCTTCCACCGAGGACACCACGTCCGCTGAAGACAGTGCCGCCGAAGACAGGGTGTCTGCTGACGCAACCGACGAAGAGCTCGCCCTCGCCTTCGCGAACTGCATGCGAGACGAAGGCATCGACTTCCCCGACCCGACCGTTGCCGCCGACGGTTCGGTGAGCCTGCTGCCGCCCGGCAGCGCGGCAAACCTGCCGTTCGAACCAGGGTCACCCGAGTTCGAAGCGGCCACCGACGTGTGCGGCGAGCGGCTGCAGGGCGCCAGCTTCTTGCCCTCCGGCGATGACGACCTGACCGAGATCCAGGACGACCTGCTCGACTTCGCCCAGTGCCTTCGTGACCTCGGCTTCGACGTCGACGACCCCGACATCAGCGGCGGTCCGGGTGCGCTCAACCCGGCCACCCTGTTCGGCGAGAACTTCGACCCGACCGACCCAGCCAACCAGGACGCCGTGCAGGAGTGCCAGAGCGCCGTCTTCGGTGGTGCCGGCCCGTTGGGCGGAGGTGCGTGATGCCGATCGCGACCCCCAACCCCACCTCACCTGCGACGCCCGTCGCCCCCGGCGCTGAACTCGAGCGCCCCACCGAGCAGACCGTCCCCGCATCCCCCTCCACCCCAAGCTCCGACGGCGGCCGCCGCCGTCGACGCCCGCTCCTGATCGGCGCCGGCGTGCTCGTCGTCGGAGCCATCGGGGTGGTTGCCGCAACCAGCGGATCCGGCAGCGACGGTGACGCTCCGGCCGAAGCCGTCACGATTCGAGCGGTCGAGGCCCAGCAGCGTGATCTCGTCGAGACGACCGATCTCGACGGCACCCTCGCCTTCGCTGACGTCACCACCGTGACCGCCGCCGCCGAGGGCACCGTGACGAGCGTTGCCGCCGATGGCTCAACCCTCGTGCGAGGCGATGTCCTCTATGCGGTCAACGCCGAACCGGTCACCGTCTTCTACGGCGACGTGCCCTTCTATCGCACGCTCAGCTTCGGCAGCGCCGGTGACGATGTGCTGCTGCTGGAGCAGAACCTCGCGTCGCTCGGCTATCACGCCACCGAAGACGACGACGGCGAAGAGGTCGACACCGGCTTCACCGTCGACGGCGAGTTCGACCAGGCGACCGCCGACGCCGTCCGCCGCTGGCAGGGCGACCTCGAGATCGAGGAAACCGGGGTTGTCACCCCGAACGCCGTCGTCATGGTGGCCGGTCCGACAACGATCTCGTCGATCGATGTCAGCGTCGGCGATCGCATTCAGCCCGGCGTGCCGATCGCCTCGCTGAACGGCGACGGCACCGAAGCGGCGTTCTACAGCGCCCACACCGGCGAGATCGAACTGATCGCCAGCTCCGGCGAGGTCGTGTCCGGTTCGGTGCTGTACACGGTCGATGACCTACCGGTCGTCGCCATCGTGACGACCGAAACCTTCGATCGTTCGCTCTTCGACGGGGTTGCCGACGGCGACGACGTCGAAGTGCTCGAGCAGATGCTCCTCGATCTCGGTTACGACGCCGACGGTGACCTCGACGTCGACGACGAGTTCGACGAGGCCACCACCGAAGCGCTGAGCGACTTCGAAGAGGATCTGCAAGACACCTGGGACGATGCCGTCGTCGATGGTCAGCTCACCGCCGACGAGTTCGTCATCGTCGAACCCGGTGTGCGGATCGACGACGTCACCGACCGCGACGGGTCGACGGTTGCGACCGGCGCCGAGCTGTTCACCTACGGCACCGACAGCGGCGGCCGCATCGTCACGACGGCGATCCCGGTCGCCGATCAAGACAAGCTCAGCGAAGGCGCTGAGATCGATGTCGAGTTCCCCGACGGTTCGATCGTGACCGGCACCGTGACCGATGTGGCCAGCTCGTCGACCATCGACCCGACCGACCCGACCGCCGACCCCACCCTCGCCGTCGAGATCGCTCTGCCGACCGTGCCGGACTCTGCGGCCGAGCTCAACGAGCTCGATGTCAAAGTGCTGATCGTGGACAACCTGGCGGCCGGCGCAACCGTCGTACCGGCGTCGGCGCTGGTGGCGACCCTCGATGGCGGCTTCGCCGTCGAAGTCGTGACCGGAAGCTCGACGACCCAGTTCGTGGCCGTCGACCCCGGCATGTTCGCCGACGGTTTCGTCGAAGTGACCGGCATCGAGCCGGGGACCGCCGTGGTGGTGCCGTCATGATCACCCTGCGTCCCTCCGTCCCGGCTGCGGCGACCGAACCCCCGAAGGGGGCTGCGCTCGAGCTTCGCTCGGTCATGAAGGAGTATCCGGGCGAGCCTCCCGTCCGGGCCCTCAACGACGTGTCGTTGCGGATCGATCACGGTGAACTCGTCGCTGTCGTCGGCCCCTCCGGTTCGGGCAAGTCGACCCTGCTCAACGTGATGGGCACCCTCGACCGGCCGAGCGGCGGCGTCGTCGCGGTCGACGGCATCGACACCGCAACCCGCAGCGAGAAGGAGGTCGCCGGGGTTCGGGCCTGCAAGATCGGGTTCGTGTTCCAGCAGTTCTTCTTGCTGCCGGGCATGTCCGCCGTGGAGAACGTGTCGAACGGGCTGCTCTACCAGGGCGTGCCGCCCAAGGAGCGGCGGCTGCGCTCGATCGAGGCACTCGAACGGGTCGGGCTCGGGCACCGGTTGGATCATCCACCGAACCATCTGTCCGGTGGTGAACGGCAGCGGGTCGCCGTTGCTCGGGCACTCGTGCACCGGCCGGCGTTCGTGCTGGCCGACGAACCCACCGGCAACCTCGACTCGAAGTCGACCGATGCGGTCATGACGCTGATCCACGATCTCCACGCCGAAGGCACCACGATCGTGGTGATCACCCACGACGCCGCCATCGCGGCATCGCTGCCCCGCCAGATCGCGGTGCACGACGGCACGATCATCTCCGACTCGGCGATCGACGCCCCCGAGCAGGGAGGCACCGCATGACCGCCACCGTCACCCCCACAGGCCAGGCCACAGCTGGCCAGGCCACGGCCGACCGGCCAGTTCTGAGCCGGCTGCGAACCGCCGACATTTTCCGGGTTGGCGCATCGGGACCCCGGGCTCGAAAGACCCGCACGGCGCTCAGCGCTCTGGGCGTGTCGATCGGTATCGCCGCACTCGTCGGAGTGCTCGGACTCTCCGAGTCGTCGAAGTCCGCACTGCTCGACGAGATCGCCTCGCTTGGCACCAACCTGCTCACGGTCGAAGCCGGTTCGGGGTTCGGCGGCGGCGACTCGGCCCTGCCCGAGGAGGCGTTGGCAACGGTCGAACGCATCCCCACGGTGACCGACGCCAGCGCCGTCTGGTCGGTCGACGCCGACGTGTATCGCAACGAGTTCATCCCCGAGGGCGAAACCGGTGCGGTGCAGGTCGTGGCGGCCGACACCGGCCTGGTCGACACCCTCAACGGTGAACTGGCCGACGGCGTCTTCCTCGACGAAGGCACGAGTGCGTACCCCAACGCGGTCGTCGGTTCGGTTGCGGCGGAACGGCTCGGCATCACCGACCTCGACGAGCCGACCTTCGTCTTGATCGGCGACGACTATGTCGAAGTGATCGGGATCCTCGACGAGTTCCCACTCGCCGCCGACCTCGACCGGGCCGTCATCATCGGCCAGGAAGCCGCCGTCGAGTTCTACGACGCCGACGAGAACCCGGCCGTGCTGTACACCCGAGTGATGGACGGGTCGATCGACGAAACCCGCGACATCCTGCCGTCGACCGCCGACCCGGAGAACCCCGAAGAGGTCAGTGTCAGCCGACCGTCCGACGCACTGGAGGCCCAGGCCGCAGCCGACGACGCGCTCACGACCCTGTTCCTCGGCCTCGGCGCCGTCGCCTTGCTCGTCGGTGGCATCGGCATCGCCAACGTGATGGTCATCGCGGTCATTGAACGGCGAGGCGAAATCGGGTTGCGACGAGCGCTCGGTGCGACCCAGGCCCATATCCGCCGCCAGTTCCTGACCGAGGCGGTGATCCTCTCCGTGCTCGGCGGCATCGGCGGTGTATTGATCGGCGTGGTCGCCACCTACGTGTATGCGACCTCACAGGACTGGCGCGTCATCATCCCGCAGGAAGCCGCAATCGGCGGCTTCCTCGGCGCCATCGCCATCGGCGCCATCGCTGGGCTCTACCCCGCCAGCCGAGCCGCCAAGCTCGCCCCGACGGAAGCGTTGCGCGCATGACCGAACCCGAAGCCCACCCAAACACAGGAACCGAACTCATGCTCACCGAAACCCTCGGCGATCGCCTCCTCAGCGTCGCCGCCGACCTCGAATCCCTTGCCTCGACCGGCAATCGGGCGCTCGTGCACCGATTCCTCGATGCGGTCGAGACCGGTGACCTCGATGCTGCGCTCGAATGCTTGCGGCCCGAGGTCCGCTACACGATCCCCGGTCGGGGGTCGGCGAGCGGCAACCACATCGGCCACGAGGCGGTACGCGCCGCCCTCCGGGCCAGTGTCCGGCCCGGCGCGGAGACCCTGCAGTTCCTCACCCACGAGGTGATGGGATCCGGATCTCCGATCGTCTCGTCTCACGAGGTGTTGGCCGGGATCGACGGCATGACGGTGCGGTACCGGATGCTGTTGCTGTTCAGCTTCACCGCCGGTGCGATCAGCGAGATCCACGAGTTCACCGACGATCAATACCTCGCCGACGACCTGTTTGGCACCGCCGTCGTCGACCGTGCGCTCGCTGCGCCTGCGGTTGCGCCCACCACCCGCCGGTGGCGAGACCGCCTCCCCTTCCGAGGAGCCTCCGGGACGGTGTAGCACCGAGGCCCCGGCCGGCACCGCTCCCGCCTCGGTGCCGGCCGCGGTCACGCTCGTGCCGGTGGAGTACGGTCGATCGCGATGGACGATGACGCGGTGCTGGTCGAACGACGAGAGCCAGGCATCGTGCTCGTGACGTTCAACCGCCCGGAGACGATGAACGCGTTCTCCTCGGAGATGGCCGCCGGATTCACCGATGCCCTGCGCATGGCCGATGCCGACGACACGGTCCGGGTTGTCGTCGTGACCGGTTCGGGCCGGGCGTTCTGTGCCGGGGCCGACTTCTCGAAGGGATCGGGTGCCTTCGACACCCCGACCAAGGAGGCGTTCTCGTCGGACCCGCTCGACGCCTTCCACCCTTGGCAGTGCCGCAAACCCGTGATCGCAGCGATCAACGGCCACGCGGTCGGCATCGGACTCACCATGACCTTGCAGTGCGACCTGCGTATCGTCGCCGCCGACGCCAAGCTCGGGATCGTGCAGAACCGCCGTGGCGTACTGCCCGATGCCCACGCCCACTGGACCCTCCCCCGCCTCGTTGGCCACAGCCGAGCTGCCGAACTCCTCTTGACCGGGCGCCTGTTCCGCGGCCGCGACGCCGCCGAGTGGGGGCTCGCAGTCGAGGCGTTGCCCGCTGAGGACGTTCTCTCCCGGGCGCTCGAACTCGCCGAAGAGATCGCCGTCCACACCGCACCCGTCTCGGTCGGCGTATCGAAACGACTGCTGTGGCGGTCCGACCCCGAACCTGCGGAGATCAACGAGCTCGAACGCGATCTCCACCTGCACCTCATGGGCACCGCAGACGCACGCGAGGGCGTCCAGGCATTCATGGAGAAGCGGGATCCGATGTGGACCCTGTCACCGACGAACGACTGGCCGGCATGGCTCGACGAGCGCTGATCGTCGGCACCGGGGTGGCCGATCGCATCGCCGCCGGCCTCCACGACCTTGAGATCGACCGGCGTCCCGGTGCGGCGGCGCTCGACCTCGTCGTCTGGGCCGACTACGCCGTCCTGGCCCGCCAGCCATCTCCCCTCGTCGATCTCACGCCAGCCGAGTGGTCCGCCGCGTGTGACACGCCACTTCGATCGGCGATCGACCTCGCTCGGTCCGTGCACGATCCCTTGGCCGTCGCCGGCGGCACGATCGTGTTCGTCGTCCCGGTCATGGCCTCCGCCGGCGGTGCCGACTACGCAGCCCTCGCGGCGCTCGGCGAAGGCGTTCGCATCCTCGCCAAGTCGCTCGCCCGCAGTTGGGGAGGCAGCGGCATCACCGCCCACGCAGTGACCCTCGACCCGCATTCGTTCCTCACGAGTGACGATGCGGCCGGCATCGCTGCCGACAACGCGCTGCACGACCCACCGCTGGGTCGAGTTCCTGACGACACCGACGACATCGCCCCGATCATCGCCTGGCTCTCGTCCGACACTGCAGCCCCGCTGACCGGGGCTTCGCTCGTCATCGACGGCGGCCTCTGGATGCCCGGATGACCGGCCTGCTCGACGGAAGAGTCGCGATCGTCACCGGTGCCGGCCAAGGGGTCGGCGAAGGCATCGCTCGGGCCCTGGCCGACGCCGGCGCGGCGGTCGTGATCGCGGCCCGGCGAGCCGAGAACGGCGAGCCGGCCGCCGCCGCGATCCAGGCGCTCGGGCACACCGCGACCTTCGTGCGCTGTGACGTCACGAGCGAGGTCGATGTCGACGCTGCCATCGATCACGCCGTCGAAGCGCACGGCGGCCTCGACATCGTCGTGCACAACGCCGTGTCGCCGCCCGGGCCCCCGGCACCGGTGCAAGACGTCGACCCCGAGATCATCACCGCCCAGATCGCCACGTCGACCACCGCCACCTTCCTGCTCGCACGCGCCGCTCACCACCATCTGGCGGCACGCCAGGGAACGATGATCCTGTTGACGTCGCCCGCCGGCATGGAAGGCTCCGGCAACCTCCCGATCTATGCCACCGTCAAAGGCGCTCAGCGCGGCATCCTCAAATCACTGGCCCGCGAATGGGGCCCCGATGGCATCCGCGTCAACGCCATTGCGCCGGTGGCCTGGACACCGGCGATGACCACGGCAACCGATGCCAACCCAACCCTCCAGGCCCGGCTCGAAGCACGAACCCCGCTCGGCCGCATCGGCGACCCCGAAACCGACATCGGGCCCGTAGCCGTCTTCCTCGCCTCTGACATGGCCCGCCACATGACTGGACAGACACTCGCCGTCGACGGCGGGCGATACTTGGGCCTGTGAGAACCACCCCATGAGCGACGTCCACGTCCTGATCAGTCCCGAAGCAGGACGGGGCCGGACCGCCGGGACCGCAGCTGACGTGCTCGATCGGTTGCGAGCACTCGGGAGTCATGTGATCGACATCACCGGCGCGTCCGCCGACGCGTCGCTCACAAACGCACGAGAAGCGGTCGCCGCGGGCGCCGAACGACTCGTCGTCTTGGGCGGCGATGGCATGGTCCACCTCGCCACCCAAGCCGTCGCGGCGACCGACACCATCCTCGGAGTCGTCCCCGTCGGGACCGGCAACGACTTCGTCCGGGCTCTCCCGCGCCTTGCCGACGATCCCTTCGATGCTGCGATCACCGCACTCGGCGACCCTGAGCCGATCGATGCCATCAAGGTCGGTGATCGCTGGGTCGCTTCCGTCGCTACCGCCGGTTTCAGTGGCGACGTCAACGCCCGGGCCAACCGGCTGGCCCGGCCCAAGGGACAGAGCCGCTACACCGTCGCGACCGTGCTCGAACTACCCCGGCTCACCCGACGGGCCACGACGATCACCGTCGACGGTGAGGCCCACGAGTACGGGTCGGTCCTGCTCGCCATCGGCAACACCGCATGGTTCGGCGGCGGCATGCACATTTGCCCGGACGCCGACCCCGACGACGGGCTCCTCGACGTCACCGTCGTGGCCGACGTGGGCCGCATCGAGCTGCTGCGCTTCTTCAACCGGGTGTTCAGCGGGACTCACCTCGATCATCCCAAGGTCCACACCCACCGAGGCGCCCGAATCGAGCTCGCCGGCGATGACCTCGCGATCTGGGGCGACGGCGAACCGGTGGCGACCGGGGCCATCGTCCTCGAAGCGGTACCCGCTGCTCTACGTCTCGCCCGCTAGTGCTGCATCCCCGCGAGAGCCTCAGACACGGTAGAACAGGCCCATGATCATCACTGCGGGCGAAGCGCTCGTCGATCTCGTCCCCCACGCCGTTCCCGGCGGCGGCCCCATGAACACCGCCGTCGCCTGCGCCCGCCTTGGCGCGCCGACTGCGTTTCTCGGCTCGGTCTCGACCGACGAGCACGGCAATGCGATCTGGGCCCACCTCGAGGCGAGCGGGGTCGACCTCCGTCTCACCCAGCGACGCGACGAACCGACCTGTCGGGCCGAAGTCGTCGGCGACCCACCCGTCTTTCACTTCCACGGGGATGGCACCGCCGATCGGTTCATCGATCCGCCCGACCCGGCGCTGCTCACCGACGGGCCGCACCTTCTGCACGGGGGCACGCTCGGCATCTTTCGAGAGCCGGGAGCCGAGGTCATCGCCACCGTCGCCGAAGAAATCGATGGGATCGTCTCGTTCGACCCGAACGCCCGCCCCCAAATCGTCGAACCGCTCGGCCGGAGCGTCTGGGACCCATGGTTCGACCGCTGGGTCGCAGCGTGCTCACTGTTCCGCGGATCCGACGACGACTTCGCCTGGATCTGGCCGGACCGCTCGCCCGCCGAGGCGGCCGCCGAACTCCTCGACCGTGGCGTCGTGGCGGTGATGATCACCTCGAGCACCTCGGTCAGCATCGTCACGGCCGAGGGCACCGCGTCGGTCGCCGTCACCCCGGTGACCGTGGTCGACACGGTCGGCGCCGGCGATTCATTCTGTGGTGGTGTGCTCGTGGCGCTCTGGGAGCGACAGATCCTGACACCGGGCGCCCTGGCGACTGTCAGCCTGGCCGAGTGGCGAGAAATCGTCGCGTTCGGCACGCGCGTCGCCGGCGTCACCGTCGGACGCGTGGGCGCCGACCCTCCCCGCCGCAGCGAACTCCCCGGCTAGGCGAGCGAGTGGACGAGCCGCCACTGGTCACCGTTGTGCCCAGGATGGTGCCCCTCGGCTCATTGGTGTTCAGCGGCCTCGCCATCCTTGGTGGGTTCGGAGCGGTCGGCGCCATCGTCCTGTTCACACCGTCCAGCCCCGTGTTGATTGTGTTGGGTGCGCTCTTCTTCGCCATCTCCGGCATCGGTCGTCTGAGTCGGGAGTGGCAAGCACGTCGGCTTGAGGCGAAATTGGGTCCCGGTCACATCTGGTTCTCCATCGGAGAAGACGAGCACGAGACGATCAAGCACAACAAGCTCGTGAAGGCCGGTCGCCCGTTCGGCGCTGGCCTGATCGTGGTCTCGACCAACGAGCACGCGGCATGGTTCGTCACCGTCATGTCCGGGAAACTCCTTCCGCTCGCGTGGAACGAGGTCGACCGGATCACCTTCGAAGCCTGGCGTGGACGGACATGGTTCGCCGAGTTCGAAACCCGCAAGGGCGTCGTCCGAATACGGGCACGCGGCCGGGTCGTCGGCTAGCCGTCCCAGACGACCCGAAAGCCGAGGTTGCCGGTTGGCGTGTCGGGTGTATTCGAGCTGCGGGCGCCGACTCGATACCGGTTGCAGTACGAGTCGTGGCACAGATAGCTCCCACCCCGCATGGCGCGCTGCTCAGCCCGTTCGTCCCACCAGTCGGCGGTCCACTCCCACACATTCCCCGCAACATCGACAAGCCCGACGCCATTCGGTAGGTACGAACCGACTGGCGAGGTGCCCAGCCATCCATCAGCACAGGTGTTGTCCGTGGGGAAGGTTCCCTGCCAGATGTTGCAGCGATGCTCGCCGCCGGGTTCGAGCTCATCGCCCCACGCATACCGGGCCTGATCGAGACCGCCGCGGGCCGCCTTCTCCCACTCCGCTTCCGACGGTAGGCGGCCCCCGACCCATGCGGCGTACGCGGCGGCCTCGAACCAGTTGATGTGCACAACGGGATGATCGGCGAGATCGGCCAGGTTGGACTGGGGACCGGCCGGGCGTCGCCAGTCGGCTCCCTCGACCGCTCGCCACCATTCGGCACCCACGACCCCTCGGGTGGGCGGGAAGTCATCGGGCAACATCCCACCGAACACGAATGACCACCCGTCGGTCTCGGCGAGTGTGACGAATCCGGTCGCGTCGGTGAACGCAGCGAACTCGCTGTTCGTCACCGGTGCCGTACCGATTGCGAACGTGTCGACCTCGACTGTGCGCACCGGGCCTTCCCCGTCTGCAGGAAAGCGTTCGTCATCGGTCCCCATGCGAAATGGTCCGCCGGAAATGGTGACCCGACGGGATTCGTCTGAAAACGCAGACGAACCGCCCGTGGGGGACGGACGGCTCGTCGATGGGGGATCTGGTGTCGGGCCTCGGCTCGGTGCACAACACGGGTCGTTCACCGGACCATCTTGGCCCGTTTGCGAAGGCGACGTCAGGAAGCGCGAACCATCGCCGTGCGAGCTCGTTCTTCGGCGACCCGCTTGCGCCCGATGATCGGGGTCGTGGGAGGGAAGCCTGCGTCGGAGCGCTCAGACTCCGACTCGCCGCCCCAGAAACCGAGCTCGCGATTCGTGCGAGCGTAGTCACGACACATGTCCAGGGAGTCACACCCCTGGCAGATCGTGCGAGCCTTCGCTTCACGGCGCACTCGGGCTTCGGGCCGCTCGGCAAACGGAGCGAAGAACAGGTCGCTCTTGCCGTTGCACGCAGCTTCAGCCATCCAGCCGGTCGGGCCGATCGGGCCGGTGACTTCGGATTCAGCAATCTCGAGCATGATGTGCCTCGCTTTTCTGAGGACCGCCTTCTCACCGCCCGGCGAGACGCTTGGTTCCTCGATCAGCTCTACGAAGCAACCTACGGACAAGAGACGCACAGATGCAGCCGAACTCGATGATTGTTCGCGCTAGCCCCTATCTCCGAAAAAGATCGTACTAAATCGGACAAACACTGAGAGGGATGGCTAACACGTCGTATGTCACATCATGTGACAGGCCACCGAACCACGAATCTGGCCCCACCCAACGGTGCGGTCTCGATCGTGACCTGGCCACGCATGACGCGAACCGACTCGGCGACCACGGCCAAGCCGAGCCCGGCACCGCCCTGATCTCGCGTTCGAGCATCATCGAGTCGAGCAAAGCGCTCGAAGATTCGGCCCCGATCAGCGTCGGGCACACCCGGCCCATCGTCGTCGACCCACAGGCGAACACCGTTGTCATCGGTGACAACACCGATCTCGATGCGACTCGTTCCATGCCGTGCAGCATTGTCGAGCAAGTGCGTGATGATTCGCCGTACCGCGTCGGGCGAACCCAGGACTCGGCCTGCGGACACCGACCTCGTGTCGACGGGCAGCGCGCGGCGGCGGCCCGCTTCGTCGAGCACGATGTCGTCAACGTCGACATCGACCAGCCCGCTCATCTGTCGCTCTTCGCCTCTCGCCAGCACGAGCAGATCCTCCACGATGCGCTGCAAACGAGCGCTCTCGATGAGCACACCGTCGGCCAGTTCGTCGATCGACGTGGCATCCGGGGCCCGCTTCGCGACCTCGGCTTCGCTCCGCAAGACCGCAACCGGGGACCGGAGTTCGTGACTCGCATCGGAGACGAATTGCCGAAGGCGACGATCGTCGATCTCGAGACGATCCAGCATCGAGTTCATCGTCGCGGCCAGTTCCGCAACTTCGTCGCCGGTCGACGGCTGCGGCACCCGCTCATGCAGATTGCTGGTGGAGATCGCCCCGACCTGGGTGGTGATCGCATGCACGGGACGCAACGCCCGGCCGGTGAGCAACCACGCAAGCAGGCCGCCGAAGAGGACGAGGAGCGGCAGGCCCACCCAGACGAGCGTGCGGACTCGGGTGAGACCTCGTTGGGCGTCAGACGCATCGGTGAAGATCACGAAGTCGGCGGCGAGTCCGTCAATGCGCCGCGTGTCGAACACCAACCCTGACGGCTCGACCGCTGCGACATCGACCTGCTTGTCCGCGACACCGACCGCCTCCACTGAGGAACTCCCCGCTTCGGTCGGCAGCGCCTCCTTGACATCAAAACCGGTGGTCAGGAATTGCAGCTCATCGATGACCGACTGCGGGACGAGAAGATCGTCATCGTCAGCGAACGCATCTGGGCCGTCCAAGGAACGCTCCTGCGGATCGAAGAACGCCACCGTTCCGAAGTAGGTCAGGATCGTGATCGTGTCCCCCGGTTCGTACTCCACGGCGTCGAGGAGTTCGCCAAACGCGTCACGTTCGATGATGTCGCCGAGCGACCGAGCGAGCTCCCGGAGTTGCGTCACCTTGTCGAACTCGTTTGCGGCAACCGCCTCGCCATCGGCGTCGATCTCATCGAGGGCGACATCACCGAGCGACACCTCCTGTCCGTCACCGTCGAAGGCCTCATCGATCGAGACTTCGGTCACCAACTCGCGGTTGCCGAACGCAAGTGCTTCGGTCACCGACGAGAGCTGATTGTCAGCCGCCTCGTCGAGATCGCCGCTGATGAGCTCTTGTCCGATCTGGTCGACACCGAACGTGGCTGCGACAACGCCGAGAAGCAGCGCAACCAACACCACCAGCCCGGTCAACCGGGCCCGAACCGACCACGGACTCATGGTGCCGTCACCTGATAGCCAACCCCGCGCACCGTCTTGACCGTCTTGACATCGAACGGCTTGTCGACCTTGCGGCGCAGGTACCCGACGTACACCTCGACGATGTTGGGATCACCAGCGAAGTCGAGCCCCCACACGTCATCGATCAGATCCTGTTTCGGCACGACATCAGGATGACGCCGCATCAACGACTCCAGCACCGCGTGTTCACGCGGGGTGAGGTCGATCGCGGCGTCCCCCCGCCGGCACCGACGACTCGCTGGATCCAGCCGGAGATCGCCGACCTCGTACACCATCGTCGGCGCTGACGAGTTACGACGAGCCAACGCCCGCAGCCGAGCCGTCAACACCAGGTGTGAGAACGGTTTGCGGAGGTAGTCATCGGCGCCGAGTTCGAGCCCCTCGGCTTCGTCGTACTCGCCGTCCTTCGCCGTCAACATGATGATGGGCGTCCAGTTGCCCTCCTGGCGCAGGGTCCGGCAGACCTCGTAGCCGTTCATGCTCGGCAACATGATGTCGAGCACGATCGCTGCGTACCGGCCTTCCCGAGCTCGCCAGAGTCCATCGGCGCCGTCATGCACGACGTCGACATCGAATCCCTCGGCACCGAGACCACGAGCGATCGACGCCGCCAGTCGTTCTTCGTCGTCGATCACAAGAATCCGCATGACGGCAGTGTGCCAGGCCGTCGCGATGGCGACCTGAGAACGTTCTCAGGTGCTCTCAGGTTCGTTTCAGCTGGGTTCAGGCACGGTTCGTCTCGTCCACTTCCGCCCCCACGAGAAAGCGACCAGACATGGACAACACCACCCACGAACCAACCCCGATTCCCGAACCGGAGCCTGGCCTGGCCCCGCCGCAGCGAACCCACCGAAGCATGCTCGGAGGCGCCGTTCTCGGTGTGGTCGCCCTCACCGCCTCCGTCGTTGGCATCAGTGCCATCGCTGGAGCTCAGGACGAACCTGAGGTCGACACCGACAACACGATGGAGCTCGGCGACGACGAAATGGGCGACGAGATCGCCCTCGAGTCCGAGGACGACGCTGTGTGGGCCGCCTTCGACCAGTGCATCGACGAGGCGTTCTCCGCCCTCGAGATCAGCGAGGACCCCGACGGAGAAGCGCTCGAGTCCGAGCTGTCCGAGGAGCAATTCGGTGCGGCCGAGAAGGCCTGCGAGGACCTGCTCCCGGAGGAGATCAAGGCGGAACTCGCGGCCTGGCAACCCTTCGAAGACTGTGTCGACGGCCAGATCGAGAGCCTGGGCCTCGATGAGGAAGACGCCAAGGAAGGCGAAGCGATCGACGTCGAAGATGCCGAGCTGGCCGGCATGGAGGAGCAGTGGGAAGCCATCGAAGCGGCTTGCAAGGACCTGCTGCCCGAAGACGTCAAGGCCCAAGCTGACGCCTTCACCGCCTACGAGGACTGCCTTGCCGACGCAGGCGTCAGCGAGGAGCTCGCGACCGCGGTGTATGTCGAAGACGGTGAGAAGGGCCAGTCGATCGCCTTTGGTGAGGCCGGCGGCTCGGTGACCGTCACGGGCGACAGCAACGGCGTGTCGGTCGAAACCAACGGCGATGTTTCCGTGATCGACGATGAGGCGTTCGAATCCGCATTCGAGTCATGCGAGCAGCTGCTGCCCGAAGACATGTTCGACGATGAGGGCATCGAAGCCGAGGAAGTCCCCGCCGACGAGGACGGCGCCGACGAGGACGGCGACGACGAGGACGGCGAGGAGGACTGATCCTCGGCCCACCATCCAATCTGATCACCCCGCCCGCGGGCGCCCTTCGGGGCGCCCGCACCGCGTCTCGTGGTGCGAGGAGCGCGAGCCGAGCTCAGTGCCGGCGCCACACGACGACCGACTGTGGCTTGTCGTCCTGATCATCCTTCCCAGGGTGAAACGATGCGGGTTCGGTGCGCTCGATCAGCGACCATTCGCCCGCCCGCTGGTGTTGCTCAGCCGCCGACCCGAGCGCCGACCACACCTCCCCGCGAACGGTCAACACGATCAGTCCGCCCTGCCGGACCACCCGAAGCGCCTCGGGAAACCCCTCCGGCCCGACATGACCGTGCGTATAGACACCGGTCGCCACATACGCATCAACCGAACGATCCGGAAGGGCCAATTCGGTGAGCGAGCCCTGCATCAATCGGTCGTACCATCCGCCGTTCATCGCCCGTTCGAGCATGCCGGCGGAGAGGTCGACACCGATCAGCGCACCTGACCAGCCAGCCTCGCGCAGCGCACGGCCGACCCCGCCCGTTCCGCACCCGGCATCGAGCACCGTCTCTGCCTCACCGTGCGCCCACAGTCGCTCGATCGCTCGAGTCGGACCAACCCAACCCCACGCATCATGGTCATCGTCGTAGCGGGCCGCCCACTCGTCGTATCGGTTCGCGAGCTGCGAGTCATCAGTCGTTTCGAAGATCCACGACAGCTTGTCGCCGCTCATGTCGCGACCACACCATCATCGTGCAGCGCCCCGATCTCGGCCGGACTCAAACCAAGCATGTCGGCCAGCACTTGCTCGGTGTGTTCACCGAGCCGCGGCGCGGGCACCGGCTCGGCCGGAAGTTGGCCATCGAACGCCAGCGGCGATCCCGGTGTGAGGTAGGTGCCGATCCCGGGTTGTTCGAGGTCGCGGAACAGCTCGCTCTCGGTCGAGCAGCGAGGGTCGTCCCGCACGAGTTCGGTGAACGTCTGGTATCGGCCCCAACAAACCCCGAGCGCATCGAACCGGGCCGCGACCTCGTCGATCGAATGGGACGCCACCCACGGGCTGATGGCGGCGGTGATCGCGTCACGGTGACGAAACCGCTCGCCTTCGTCGCGAAAGCTCACACCGGCCGCCGCTTCAACCGCTGCGACCGCATCACTTGCATCGGTCGCGTCCAACAGCCCTGACCATTGCTTGGGTGAGATCCCAACCGCATAGATGACGACCCCGTCGGCGGTCGTGAAGGTTGTCCCGTACGCGCCGTACAGGTCGTTGCCGAATCGCTGCCGTTCTGTCCCGTTGATCTGGGCCTCGGCCACGTGGCCGAGCGCACTCACCGCAACCAACGCCACATCGGAAAGGGCGAGCGTCATCGCCGATCCCGCACCCGTTCGCATGCGGTGCCGGTCGGCAGCGAGGATGCCGAGTGCTGCGGTCTGGCCGCACACAAGATCCCACGCCGGCAAGACATGGTTGATCGGATCGGCACCTCCGACCGGGCCGGTCGCCATGGGGTAGCCGACCGCACAGTTGACGGTGTAGTCGAGTGCCGTCGACCCGTCCCGATTGCCGGTGACGGCAAGCGAGACGAGATCAGCCCGATCGGCAGAAAGCGCGTCGTGCCCCATCCAGCCCCGGGCAGGAAAGTTCGTCAGGAACGTGCCGGCATCAGCGATCAGCGCCGTCAACAGCTCCTTGGCGCGGTCGCTACGCAGATCGACCGCAACGGATCGTTTGCCTTTGTTGAGGCCGGCCCAATAGATCGACTCGCCGTCCGCGGTCAGCGGCCAGCGTCGATAGTCGATACCGCCGCCGATCTGATCGAATCGGATGACGTCGGCGCCGAGCTGAGCGAGCGTCATGCCTCCAGACGGGGCGGCGACGAACGCCGACCCTTCGATCACGCGGAGTCCGTCGAGAGGGGGTACCTGCACGTCGGCATCGTGGCTCACGAATTCGGCGGCGGTCCACCCCACTGCCGTACGCTCCCGCCCGCGCCACACCACGAACGGAGCTTGATCCATGTCCACGATGAATGACGACCCCCGTATCGACCCGCGAATCAAGGCTGCGATGGGAGCACTGCCGTCGTTCGGACGTCCTGACGTGGCCAGCCGTGAGGAACTCATGGCCGAACACGGCGGACCCGACAGCGAGGCGATTCGCCAGATGATGGATGGCTTCTTCGAGGCGATGGACAACGAGGAGGTGGCACCGTCAAACGGGCTGACGATCACCGAGCACACCTACACCTCTGCGCCCGACGGCAACGAGATTCCATTGCAGTTCATTCATCCCGACGGCGTCGATGCGGCGACCTGTGTCTTCTACATTCACGGCGGCGGCATGGCATCGATGTCGGCCTTCAACGGCATGTACCGCTCCTGGGGTCGGATCATCGCCCAGCAAGGGGTCGCGGTTGCGATGCCGGACTTTCGAAACTGCGAAGTCCCGTCGCGGTCGGGCGAGGTCGCTCCCTACCCGGCTGGGCTGAACGACTGCGTCTCCGGTGTTAAGTGGCTGGTCGACCATGCCGAGACTCTTGGGGTCGATCCCACGAAGGTCATCATCGCGGGAGAGAGCGGAGGCGGGAACCTCACCCTCGCCACCGGAATGAAGCTGCTTCGAGACGGTGACATCGGCCTGGTCAACGGGCTGTACGCACTGTGTCCTTACATCGCCGGCGAGTGGCCCCAAGACCGCTTCCCGTCCTCCACGGAAAACAACGGCATCTTGCTGAACCTCCACAACAACCGGGGCCGCATGGGTTACGGCATCGAGGCCTTCGAGGCCGGCGATCCGCTCGCCTGGCCGTCGTTCGCGTCCGAGGACGATGTTGCCGGTTTGCCGCCGACCTTCATCAGTGTCAACGAGTGCGATCCGCTCCGTGACGAAGGCATCGACTTCTACCGACTTCTCGTCCGTGCGGGCGTCGATGCGCAATGCCGCCAGGTGATGGGCACCATCCACGGCACCGAGATCTTCGCGACCGCCTGTCCTGACGTGAGCTACGAGACCGCAGCCAGCATCGCCCACTTCGCGGAGTCCGTCTCGCCGTGACCGTCCGGTCCGGCGCGCATGGGCGCGCACTCGTGCCCTTTCGTGCCGGACGCACTCTCGTGTGCGGTCTTGCCTTCGGGCTGCTCACCGCCTCGTGCGCGGCACCCGTGGAAAGCACCGCCGTCCCGCCACCCGCGGTCCCGCAACCAGCGGCACTGGCGCCGCCGACCACCGTCCCACCGTCGACCACCACGACGACGACCATCGTCGACGAGCGAGACGACCTTGCGTCAGCAGGTGGCGGCACCACCGAGCCCGACGCCACCTCGATCCCGAACGACACGACTGCACCTCCATCGACGACCACCACGGCGGCCGTGATCGATACCGCGAGCGACAGTGATCAGCCGGCCGGCAGCGAGGTCGCTGACCCGCCGGCAGCGGTCGACGAGGCCTACCAGCGTCTGCTCCAGCAGACCGAGCTGAGCTTCTTGATGGTCACAACAACTGCGTCGGAGTTCGGCAACGCTGCGAGCCTGCAACGGGGGGTCTGGATCAACGGCATCGGCTCCGAGACCAGCATCGTCTTCGAACTGGATGAGGACTCGACCTCCCTCATCGAGTCATCGCTTACGGCCGAAGGTGTCCCGACCGGTGGTCTTGTGGAGATGTTCGCAAGCGGTTTCCGCTACCGCTTCTTCACCGACGATCTCGTGTGGGTCAAGGTTGGCAATGAGCCATGGATCGGCACCGATCCCGCCGGTTCGGGGCTCGACGCGTTCGAACCGACCGGCGACGCGGCAACGTACCTCGAGCCATTCGTCGACGCGATCGCGGGCCTGCGGTCCAGCGGCCCGTTGCCCGATGGCTCGACTCGCTACGACGTGGTGGTCGATGCGGATGCCTTCGTGCCGCTCGTCGCCCAGCCCCAAACCGCGCAGAACATCTATGACCGCGGCTGGGACGGCGTCAGCGACGAGCTGATCGATGGCCACGTCACGATTTCCGCCGACGGCGACATCGTTTCGGTCGGCGTTGATCAAACTCGCTGGTGGAACGCCGGTTGGGAGGCAGCCGGCGTCGACGACGTTCTCGATGGAACGACGGTTGGTTGGACGATGACGATCGAAACCGGGGCGCAAGCACTCGAGGTGCCGTGCACCAACCCGACCGCCGGAACCGACGCCGACTTCGGCACCGTTCAACGCTGCGCAGCCTAGGTACGCGGGAAAACCGAGCGACAACGCTGGCAGCGTTGTTCAGACTCTCGCGATGGCGATCGACCCGGACCCACTCAGTGCCACACCGAATCTCGAATGCGCATCCGTACGCCTCCGTCCGGTGCAGCCGAGCGATGCCAGGCAACGAGCCACGCTCGGGCGGACTCCCGAAATCGTCAGGGCGTTCGGTGGGACCCTCGACGCCCCAGCCGCCATGACGACCGAAGACGCAGCTGCGCAGCTCAACCGCTCCTTTGGTCTCGGTCCGCATTGGGTGATCGCGGACCCCGATACCGACACGTTCATGGGCACGATCCGCCTCGCTCCGATCGACCCGCAGCATCGGGCCACTCGGCTCGCGATCGGCATCTACGACCCGAAGCGGCTCGGCCAGGGGCTCGGATCAGCCGCGATCAGCCTCGCGCTGAGCCATGCGTTCGACACCCTCGATCTGCATCGAGTCTCACTCACCGTGCTGGCGGACAACCACCGAGCGATCGCCGCCTACGAACGGTGTGGATTTCGGACCGAGGGACGACTACGTCACACCCTCTGGCGCGACGACGCCTGGCACGACGACTTCGCCATGGCGGTGCTTGCTGATGAGTGGGAGCGATGAGCGTCAGCCGATCCAGTTGATCGACTGCACTTCGCTGTACGCCTCGACGCCCCACTTGCCGCGGTCGCGACCGACGCCGGACATTTTGAAGCCGCCGAACGGGGCTTCCATGTGGGGCTGAATGACGCCGAGCCCGACATTGCCCGACTCGAGTTGCTGGCCGATCCGGTACGCACGGTTGGTGTCGCCGGAGAAGACATAGCTGTACAGGCCGTAGTCGGAATCGTTCGCTATGGCGACGGCCTGATCATCGTCGTCGTAGGGCATGGCCACGATCACCGGACCGAACGCCTCTTCTCGCACGACATGCATGTCGGGCGTGCAGTCAGCGAGCAAGGTCGGCGCGATGTAGTAGCCATCGAGCTCGGGGCGCTCACCGCCGACAACGAGCGTCGCTCCCGCGTCGGTGCCGGTCTTGATGAACGCCTCGACCCGATCTCGGTGGACCTCGGTGATGACCGGGCCAACGATCGTTCCCTCTGTCGTCGGCGATCCGACCGGCATGAAGCCGGCGAAGGTCTTGAGTGTCTCGACGAGCTGGTCATAGACATCGCGATGGGCGATGACTCGGGTCGGTGCGGTGCAGATCTGGCCGGAGTGAAAGCCCCATACGGTGGCGATCGCCTGTGCGGCGGCACCGACATCGGCGTCTTCGGTGACGATCGCGGCACCCTTCCCGCCGAGCTCCATGAGGAGCCGCTTCATGGTCTTGCCGCCGTTCTCCATGATCTTGGCGCCGACGCCAGTCGAGCCGGTGAACGAGATCATGTCGACGTTGCGGGTGTCGACCAGCGCAGCCGGCACCTCGGGTCCGGCACCGTTGACGATGTTGACGACGCCCGGCGGGAACCCCGCGGCGTCGACCGCTTCACCCAGCAAGAAGATGCCGAGGGGATCCTGCGGCGCCGGCTTGATCACGGTGGTGCAACCGGCCGCCAGCGCCGGTGCGAGCTTGCCGGCGACGTTCGTGACCGGGAAGTTGTAGGGCGTGATGCAGGCCACGACACCGACCGGCTGGTGCATCACCCTCGCCGACATCAAACCCGCCGGCCCAAGCGGACCCTTCGCCACCGGTACGGGCGCGAGGCTCTCGTCGAGGTCGATCGGGTTCGAGTAGTACCGGAACCGGTCGACGGCTGGACCACCGACCTGCAACGTTTCGGTGATCTTCTGAAGGGCTCCCGTCTCGGCCTGCACCGTGGGGACCCAGTCAGGAGAGCGTTTGGCGATTTCGTCGGCGAGCCGCCCGATCGCAGCGCATCGCTCCTCGCGGCTGGTGTTCTTCCACCCGAGCGCAGCGGCTTTGGCGGCCGCAGCTGCCTCTTCTGCTTGCTGGACACTCGCTTCGGGTGCATGACCGACCACCTTGGTTGTGGCCGGGTCGATGACGTCATACGTGCCGGCTGCGGGATCGACCCACTCCCCGTTGATCAGCAGCTGCCAGTTCTTGTCGACGTCGATCGCGCTCATGGGGCCTGACGATACGTCAGGTCCTCATCCCGTTCGAAAAACAACGAACGGCCGGCAACCCTTGCTGGCGTCGGCTGTCGCTCTGCGGGACCTCCTTGTTACCGTTGAGTCACACCGCCCCTGAGGAGGAGCCATGGCAGACGCCGTCATCGTGTCCACGTCCCGTACCCCGATCGGTCGAGCCGCCAAGGGCTCGCTCGTCGACGCTCGCCCCGACGACATGTCGGCGCACACGCTGAGCGACGTGCTCGGTAAGGTCGACATGGATCCCAACGAGGTCGAAGACGTCATCTGGGGCATCGGCCAGCCCGGCGGCGAGGGTGGCTACAACATCGCCCGCGTCATCTCCGCGCAGCAGGGCCTCGATCTGCCGGGCGTCACCGTCAACCGCTACTGCTCGTCGTCACTGCAGACGATCCGCATGGCTGCCCACGCGATCATGGCCGGCGAAGGCGACTGCTTCGTCGCCGGTGGGGTCGAGACGGTCAGCCGCTACATGAACGGCGCCGCCGACACCGGCCCGCACAACGAGGTGTTCGCCGATGCCGAAGCTCGCACCGCGGAGCGTTCCGCTGGTGGCGCTGATACCTGGCAGCCCCCGAGCGGTGTGCCCGACATCTACATCGCGATGGGGCAGACCGCGGAGAATGTCGTGCAGCACACCGGCATCAGCCGTGAACGCCAAGACGAGTGGGGCGTGAGCTCCCAGAACCGGGCCGAAGCGGCGCTTGCCCGTGGGTTCTTCGAGCGGGAGATCACGCCGTACACCCTTCCCGACGGCACGGTCGTCTCCCAGGATGACGGTATTCGTCCCGGCACCACCCTCGAGAAGGTCTCGACGCTGAACCCGGTGTTCCGCCCCGACGGCACCGTGACCGCCGGCAACGCCTGCCCGCTCAACGACGGCGCCGCGGCGGTGCTCGTGATGAGCGACACCAAGGCGAAGGCCATGGGTCTCACCCCGATCGCCAAGATCATCTCCAGCGGCGTCTCCGCTCTCAACCCCGAGATCATGGGCCTCGGCCCGATCGATGCCTGCAAGCAGGCGATGGCGCGCGCCGGCATGTCGATCAGCGACATCGATCATGTCGAGATCAACGAGGCGTTCGCCGTTCAGGTGCTTGGCTCGGCCGACGAGCTCGGCATCGACCTCGACAAGCTCAACCCCAACGGTGGTGCGATCGCCCTCGGTCACCCGTTCGGCATGACCGGTGCCCGCATCATGACCACCCTGCTCAATGGCCTCGAGGATTCCGGCGCCACGATTGGCATGGAGTCGATGTGCGTCGGCGGCGGCCAGGGCATGGCGATGATCGTGGAGCGCTTGAACTAACGACGCTTCCTGGCTCGGCCGCCGGTCGAGTGCATGAATTTGTGAGAACGGCCCGGGCTTTAGCCCGGGCCGTTTCGCGTCCTCACCCCAACTGGCACGGTCGGGAAAGGTGCCCAGGTGGTCCCGCTTCCTACGGCAGGAGGGTGTCTTGCTCGATCGTCCGGTAGTCGTCGAAGACACGCCAGCTTCCGTACGGGAGTTTCGCGGTCAACACCCTGCCGGTGACGGCCTCGCCCCAATACCGCCCCGGCGACCCGCCCCATCGGCGTGATCGAGGATGAAGTGGGATCACTGCGGCGTAGCGAGCGGCATGGACGACGGTCTGTGTGTCGTCGTTCTCGCGAAACCCCAGCTCGATCGCCGGTGCCCATGATGGTCCGTCCGGAAACCCGGACTCGATCCCGAACAGGTGAACGCGAGTCGCGCCACGCTTGAGGTCAGGCCACCGCTGGGCGCTGATCTGTTCGTAACCGCTGACCTCCAGCGAGTCGCTGGTGGCGGGAAGAGACAGACCGAGGAGCGAGGCCACCGCCCAGTAGTCGCCGTTCGAACCTTTCCGAAGGCGGTCGACGCAGCGATCGACCCACGGCTTCGCCGGCGAACGCCACGCGTTCCAGTACGGCTTCAGAACGTTCTGGAGGCTGCCGGCTTCGTGGAGCGCACCGACGAGGTTGATCTGGTAATCGAGATCATCGACATCCTCGAGAAGTCGAGTCGCGCACAGTTCAACTGCCCACCACTCCTTCTCGATCGCCTTCGCGACGAGCTTGCGCAGCCGCAGATGCATCTTGGCATCGGCCATGCTCAGCTCAGAACGGCGATGACGTCGTCGGGGGCTTGCACGAGCTCGATCAAGACGCCCTCGCCCGAGAGCGGGAACTCGTCGTTGCCTTTCGGGTGCACGAAGACGATGTCGTGACCGGCCGCTCCTGGGCGAATGCCGCCGGGCGTGAACCGCAT